>JALSOD010000178.1 GCA_026986655.1 Caldifarciminota bacterium
AGTCAGTTATAGAGAGATAATTCATGTAAATGTCACCGTTTTGATGAAGTATAACTTCATAAGTGTTGTATGTGCTGCCGTTATACTCGGGTACCTCGTAGAATTCTACTACAGCATACGTACCAAAATCCTGGAAATAAACCTGTCCATGCCCTGATGTACTGGATGGGTTCTGGTCAGACCAGTAGAATGCGATAATATCTTTAGGACCGTTGTATGCATTTGTTGGTAGTGAATCGTTTGAGAGTCCGGTATAGGAAGAATCAAAAGTCACCGTACCGTTGGATTGGATGTTTATAAAATTATAAGTGGCGTCATAGAATGGGAATGTGAAACTCAGGTTGACTATTGTATAATCGTCATCACCAAGATTAAGAGGTGTTCCTGTTGAAGTAATATCTATCCAATTGAAAGAGGGACCACCCTGGTAATCAGAATCCATAAACGTATATCCAAATCCATCAGGACCACCTGAGTGCGCATTTGTAACAACATGAACAGTATTAGAAGGCTGAGATTCGTGTACTGGAGTTTCGTTGTCAAAAGCGGTTACATAAATATCATGGATTCCTGGAGTTACAGTAATAGTATCTGTTATAGGCATTCCTGCAGAGGTGGTTGAGTAAGTTGATGACAGATTTCCATCAACATAAATATTAATACCTGCAAGATCGTCAAGAGGCGTACCATCTGATTGTGTTGAAGGGTTTATCCAGGTTAGTTCAACAGTAGATTCATCTACCACATTGGCCACCAATCCAGTGGGAGGAGCTGGATAAGGTGAGCCTCCTGAATACCAGGAAGTAGATACAAATGGACTGGTTGAATCATTTGTATCCACTGCTCTTACCAGAAATGTGTATAAAGTTCCATCTGTTAGGCCGGTTACTGTGTCTGTTTCCACTCCTGCAGATACTGAATCTACAAAAGTTGTGTCATTTCCATCAATTTTCCACACTTCAATATGAAAATCTGTAAGAGTGTCTCCGCCAAAATAATGGGTGGGGTCACTCCACGACAAAGCAATTGATGTTGGTGTCGTATAGTCAGAATAAGCTGTTAGATCTGTAGGTGGTAGAGGATCAAGAGAATCACCAGTTTGTTCGGCAACAGCTGCTATATCCCAGTTGAAATCCAGATTTGAACTAAGATTTCTGAGCTCAGCCCAGGGGATTGCTCCAGGAGAGTATACCCAATCTCCTTTGCCCGGAACAGCAGGACCGTTATCGACTGAAATTGGATATTCACCTTGCTGATGAGTAATTTCTACAGCTATCCATAAATCACTATTAGGGTCAATTAAAACACCTGGAGATGGTAAATCCACAATAACCCATCCAGTTCCTGAAGCTGTATAGGGGGCTGATGTTATGATATCTCCTGGTGTGGTATCAGTTCCTGCTGCATAAACAATTATCTGACCGCTATGAGTTCCGGTCTCATGGTGATAAAAGAGGACCTGAGTAATAGCCCACCCACCGTAAGAACCGAGCTCATTTGGTGTTAATTTAATAGCTGCCTGGTATGTACCGCCATTTGTAAGTCCTATAGCGTTGTTATCCACAGAATTGTAATAATAAAGAGTGTCACCCTTAGCTGTACCTTTTATTTGCCTTACAGGATTGTTGTTCCAGTACCCATCTGTTCTTGCTGAGGTTATTATGACTTTCTTTACATTTTTTACCTCTGCATTTCCTAATCCAGCTATTGATATTACAATAGCTGCCACTAACATTTTACGCCACATACACTACCTCCTTTTTATTTTTTAAAAATTCCAACTAAATACCATTTTAAATGTTCGATGGTAACCCTGTCAAATATTTCTCCTATCAGGAGTTATTCCAATAATTTGTTAGCTATGATATTAACTTTTTCAGTGAGTTCTTCTTCGTCTACTCCTTTGACTTTCCCCTCTTCAACGACGATTTTCCCGTTAATTATTGAGTAATCTACATTGTGATCGAAACCCGTGAAAACAATGGATGCAACAGGATCACTTAAACTACCAGCATACTGAAGCTTCTCAAGGTTTATGAGGATAATATCCGCAGCATATCCTTCCTTCAGCTGTCCAATCCTGTCAAAACCAAGAATATCTGCACCACCTCTTGTTGCAATTCTTAGAGCCTCTCTTGCTGTTAATCCTCCAGGGCCATACTTGACTCTCTGAAGTAGCAAGGCATTTCTAACTTCTCCCAGCATATCGGATGTGTCGTTGGATGCAGAACCATCTACACCGAGACCCACTTTTATACCCATATCAAGCATCTCTCTAATTCTGGCAATTCCTGAACCGAGTCTCATGTTGGATGTGGGACAGTGGGCAATTCCTGTGCGAGTCTCTTTAAGAAGCTTTAACTCATCATCGTTAAACCATATGCCATGTGCGAAAAATACGTCATGCCCCAGCCAATTCAACTCCTCCATTAATGCCAGGGGTCTTTTCCCATACTTGTTTAAACAGTATTCCTGTTCGTCAAGGGTTTCAGCAAGATGGGTGTGCATGTAAACCCCGTAAGACCTTGCCAATTTTTCCGTTTCTTTCATCAAATTAATCGTGACATTAAATGGGCTACATGGTGCGAGTATCACCCTTGTCATGGAAAATAGTGAAGGATCA
>JALSOD010000179.1 GCA_026986655.1 Caldifarciminota bacterium
CACATTAAGAATGAAAACGTTGTCATTTCCCGTGTGGATGAAAAAGTACAGCACAGATTCAGGGATATCTATTCAAGATGTATAGAATGTTACTCGTGTCTTTCAGCATGTCCGCAATCAGATACGTGGTCAACCCAGTATCAGGGGCCGATGTGGATGCTCCAGATTGCAAGATTACATGAACATCCACTCGATCAGATGGACAGACTGAAACAGGCAGATGAGGCCGGAATATGGAATTGTGTCAACTGTTTTGAATGCGCCAATGTTTGCCCCGTTAAACTATCACCGGCTTCCATTGTCAACTTTCTGAGAAAAGAAATAATTAAGAAGGAGATAAAGTCATTAGTAAGTATGAAGTAAAAGAACATCCGAAGGTTCTCTCTAACTGGATCACGAGATTATTCAGGGGAACGTCGCCTCCCCTGGCTTCTTTTATGTGGTTATTACACAGAATAACAGGGATTATCCTGGTTCTATTTCTTCTACTACATATTCTCTCGATGTCTACTCATATTGTGGGTGAATATCTTAGTAGTCTTCTCGAAGGGTTTTTGAACTCAGACTTTGTTGTGACACTCATTGTCCTTAGTTTTCTGTTTCATGCTCTAAACGGTATAAGAATCCTCATTCTGGATACTTTTCCATTCGGTGATGAGGAGAAGCTGTCAATAACAGCATTGGTAGTTTTCTTGATAATTTCAGTGTTTTTCCTGGTGAGATTATGAGAAAACCTATAGGGAAATATACGTGGTTAATTTTAAGAATCACCGCCATTACATTAATTTTTTTCCTGGGACTGCACATTCTGGTTCAGCACTTTTCAGGGGCTGTTGGTTTTGGACCTGGTGAAACTCGTTTTACACTCGCAATTTTACTTGTTATCGCGATTTTGCATGGTTTTACCGGCACGAGACGCATAATCCTGGATTTCAAAAATTATTCAAAATCGTTTGAGGTTATATTGACAATAACCCTTTTAATTCTGGGGATAATTTTTGCAGTAATCGGTCTTTTTATCCTGCCGAGTCTAATTTAAAAGCTTATGGATTTTTCAGAAAAACAGAAGTTTTATGCCGGATATTAGGAGGATTGACATCACAATTCTTTCAAAGACAGTTGGTGTGATTTTCTTAACGAAGAATTTCCCCGTTAAAGCCGCAATTACTGCAACAAGAACGAGAAATCCCATCACCATGATATCACTCCTGAGTATTAGAGAATATTTGGAGTAGATTGCCATTTTGATGATGTTTAAGAGAACTGCGTTTGAGGACATTGTTGCGATGAATTTTTCTTTACGAAGACCAAGTTGAATGAGTATAGCCGCCTTTATAGGACCTCCGGTTCCAATTATCCCGGCAAAAAAACCATAGCCAAAGCCGCCCACCACTATGGCCGAATCTGATAATTTGAGATGCTTTGTTAATCCAAATAACGAGTTTACCACATAGGCAAGGATGATGGCTCCGAGAATCCTTTCAACCACCACTGGTGAGGCGATGACGAGTGAGTATGCACCAAGTATGACTCCAGGGATGGCACCTATCCAGAGGAGTAGAACTGCACGCCAATCTATGTATTTTCGGAATACGACAGCCTTTGAAGTATCATTTACAAGAAAAAACACTGTGAGAATTACAATGGCTTTTTTAATAGGAAGTAATAAAGCGGATAATGGTATTATAATAAAAGCTCCACCGATCCCGAAAGTGGAGGAAATTACCCCACCAGCGTAAACTATCAGGAGGAAAATAAACTCGTTTAAAGCGGTCATTAAAATCAAAAATTACTAAAAAGCGTACGTGTGGAGCGACGGAATCCCAAGTATCTTGGCGAGCCAGTTGACTCCCAGAAAGGTAAATATCATGGCTACAAAACCAAGAATGTTTAGGAATGAAGCAAATCCGCGTCCGAGCTTGGGAGTTACCTTCGCATGTAGATATCCGGCAAAAATGAGCCAGGTTATAAGTGACCAGGTCTCTTTAGGATCCCAGGCCCAGTAGCCACCCCAGGCGTCTTCTGCCCATGCTGCACCTGAGAAAATCCCGAATGTCAAAAACGGGAAGCCGAAGAGGATCAGGTTGTACGCCATGACGTGGAATCTCTCTAACTTCTTGAGATCGAGATCGTATCTTGTGCCGCCTCCACCTCTCACAATTGGTCTCAAAATTAAGTAAACAACTTCGACGGCAAAGGCTATCACAAAGTAAGCATAAGATGCAAAGGCGCCCATCACGTGAATCTCAAACCAGTAACTCTGGAGTGCGGGGGGCAAGGGTTTTGTCGTGTAAGGCAGTTTGGTGTAAGCAAAGATTAGAGAACCGAGAACGACTGGCAAGACGATCACACCGGCAAGATAGACGTGCCTTCTCCATTCCACAATAATGTATGCCACAATTGCAGACCAGGCAAACCACGAAATGGCTTCATAAAGGGTCTGTAAAGGCGCATGCCCTGCATTGTACCAGCGAACTATGATAAAAAGCGTATGCACTCCAAAAGCAAATAGGAGAATGGATCTTGGTACGATTGCCTTGATCTTTTTAGGAGAAAGGAAATAAAGGAGATAAAAAATGAAAGCAATGCCGTAAAGAACGGTATAGGCTAAGT
>JALSOD010000180.1 GCA_026986655.1 Caldifarciminota bacterium
TAGTCTATATCAATGGAGGCGGGAGATTTCCTGTTCTTAATGGTAGGGAAACCTTTACTCTTGTTAATGCACAGGGAGACACAATTGATGGTCCTACGTACACTTTCCAGCGTGGATACGACTACCAAAGGACTGATTTTTCAAGCAATGGGAGTAACTCATCAAGCTGGAATATTCTTGATTGGCATGAAGCAAATCCGGGTACAGTTTTATCCCAGGGAGGTAGTTTCATAGGTATTTCAGAGATAGCTGATGCCGATACAAGTGGTGGCTACATTTATGAGTTCATTGAGATTTTTTATGGCAATAGATCAGTTAGTATTTCTGAATCCCCTAAATCCGCTTCTTTCCCAGGGATTAAGTCTAACATATTAAGGAAGACTCTGTTGATGCGGTATCCCGTAAAGGATGTAAAAATTTATAACATCTACGGTCGAGAAGTTCTGAGATTTACAGGCTATGGTCGAACTTTTGACGTATCCGGGCTACCTGATGGTGTATACCTGATGATGATCGATGGTAAAAAACCAATAAAATTCATCAAATATTGATTTAACTATCGGTAACAATTAAAATTTAGGCACTTCCACGGAGATTTTTTCCATGATGCGAGGAGATATTAAGTTATTATCAGGGAACGTTTCAAATTATTTGAAAGAAGAAATCGCGAAGTTTCTCGACATTAGACCCACGGAGCTTGAGGTCTCGCGTTTTAACGACGGCGAGATCAAGGTGCAGATCAAGGAAAACATTCGCGGTCATGACATTTTTATCATCCAATCCACAATACCACCGGCCGATAATTTGATGGAGCTTTTACTTCTGATAGATGCAGCAAAAAGGGCTTCAGCAGCGAGAATTACAGCAGTTATTCCGTATTTCGGATATGCGAGACAGGACAGAAAGGATCAGCCAAGAGTACCTATTTCAGCAAAGCTCGTAGCAAATTTAATTGAAAGAGCCGGAGCCAACAGGGTCTTAACCATTGATTTACATTCAGAGCAGATACAAGGTTTTTTTGATGTCCCGGTTGACAATATTTTTCCCACACCTGTTTTCAGGAGATACATAACCCAGCTGTCTTCAGAAACTCACATTGTGGTATCTCCTGACGTAGGAGGTGTTAAAAGGGCAAGGGCTATTGCGAAGAAACTTGGGAATCTACCCCTTGCTTTGATTGATAAGAGGAGACCGGCGCCAAACGTTGCCGAGGTGGTTCACATCATCGGTGACGTAAAAGGCAAGAGGGTCGTCCTTGTTGACGACATTATTGACACAGGGAACACACTTGCAAAAGCGGCTGTGGCGCTTAAAGATAAAGGAGCCATAGATATCTGTGCTATTGCAACTCATGGAGTTTTTTCAAAGGGGGCAAAAGAAATAATTGATAATAGCCCCATTGAGAGAGTTTGGGTCACAAATACTTTACCGAGAAGGGATAACTGGCCAGAAAAAACAGTATCCCTATCTATCGGCGAATTACTTGCTGATGTTATTTTGAGAATCCATGAGGAAAGATCTGTAAGCCAAGTATTCATCTAATAGGGAGGTAGAAGGAAAATGGCAAGAGTATTGAATGTGGAAAAGCGGGAAGAGTTCGGCACTTCCAAAGTTAAAAAACTGAGACGGAGTGGATATATTCCCGGTGTCATATACGGACACGCTGGTGAAAACTATCCTGTAAAAATTAACATTAAGGACTTTGAACACTTCCTCTCAGAGATTCACGGTGAAACGCAGCTTATCACCATAAAGCTCGACGGCGAAGAAAAGCAGGTATTCATCAAAGAGATTCAGAGGGATCCACTCTATGGTAAACCAATTCACGTTGATTTCCAGATCGCGTATGCTGGAGAAAAGATTGAGCTCACTGTACCGGTCATACTCAAGGGCGAGGCAAAGGGAGAAAAGCTCGGTGGACTTGTTGAGCAGATTACAAGAGAACTGACGATCTATGTGGTACCCAGTAAGTCCATACCACACATTGAAGTTGATATAACTGACCTTGGAATCGGAGATTCTATCCATGTGAAAGATCTCGGTCTCGATCCGGACATCGAGATTTTAGAACCACCAGATACACCGATAGTTACAGTCCTGGCACCCAAGAAGGGAGTGGTGGAAGAGGAGGCAGCCGAAGAGGAAGTTGGTGAAGAGGCTGCCGCTGAAGAAGAGGAAAAAACGGAGTAATTGGATAAACTCTATATTGTTGGACTCGGCAATCCAGGCAGAGAATACGTTTATACGAGGCACAATACAGGGTGGTTGTTCCTGGATTTCTTTGCATATCGAGAGGATATAAAATTTGAACCGGGAAAGGGTGACTTTTACTTTGGATATAATGAAAATTACGTACTGGTTAAACCTACGACTTTCATGAACCTGTCTGGAATTGCGGTTAAACAGATCGTTGATCAGTTTGACATTGATGATTTCAATTCACTCATCATCGTTTTGGATGATGCGGATCTGTCTTTTGGTAAGTTGAGGTTGAAGATGAAAGGTTCGGCGGGTACGCACAATGGCCTTGCATCGGTTATAATGGAGCTCGGCACGGAGGAGATTCCAAGACTCCGTATAGGAATAGGCAAACCCGTTGGAGTACCACTGAGGGATTACGTTCTCTCTGAATTTTCTGATGAAGAAATTTACAGGTTGAGAACCGAGACCTTTCCCATTGGATACAGGGGAATAAAAATTTACAGGGAAGAGTCTCCGCTGAAGGCCATGAATTTTATAAACTCCTGGCAACCAGGAGAGGAAATTGAATAGGTATTGAAAATATTCGGCAAAATGTTATTAATGAAAAAGATTAAAAACAACAGGGAGGTATAGAAATGGGTCCATTCTGGATAGCGGTTGTGGCAAGTGTAATATCAATACTTTTTGCCTTCTATATGGCAAAGCTTGTCACATCAAAGGATGCTGGCACAGAGACCATGCGCCAGATTATGGGTTACATTCAGGAAGGCGCAATGGCTTTTCTGGGAAGGGAATATAAGACTATCAGTATTTTTATCATCGTTGTTATCATCCTTCTCATTATCGGTCTCAGTGCCCAGCTTGGATTTGGAATGGCAATCGCCACTGCTATTGCCTATCTTGTAGGTGCAAGCCTTTCACTTACAGCCGGTTACTTCGGTATGAAAATAGCCACAAGTTCAAACGCAAGGACTGCCGCCGCGGCCAAGGACAGAGGATTTACTGAAGCACTCGCCGTTGCCTTTTACGGTGGAACCGTTATGGGAATGTCTGTCGCAGGTCTTGGCTTGCTCGGACTATCAGTTCTCTACATCGTCTTTGTCGCAATCTTCAAAACCCATTCTGCCGCTGCTACGGTGCTCGCAGGTTTCTCAATGGGTGCATCAAGTGTCGCCCTGTTCGCAAGAGTTGGTGGAGGAATATACACGAAGGCCGCTGATGTCGGTGGTGACCTCGTGGGTAAAGTCGAAGCTGGAATACCTGAGGATGACCCTCGTAACCCGGCCGTTATTGCCGACAATGTGGGAGACAACGTCGGTGATGTAGCAGGAATGGGAGCTGACCTCTATGAATCCTACGTTGGGTCTATACTCTCCGCTGTTGTTATCGCTGCCGCTTTAAACAAACCGAGTGGTGTATATTTAGCATTCATACTTGCGGCAATTGGAATCATTGCCTCAATTTTTGGGGTTTACTTCATCAGAGGAGCAAAATCAGATCCTCAGGGTGCACTTTTGAAAACGACCGTATTCGCCGGTATTTTCTTTGCTATCGGAGCCTTTATCGCTATTAAATACATCATGGGCGGAATCGTCCTTTTCTGGGCTGTTCTCTTTGGTCTTGTTTCAGGTATTCTCATTGGATACGTCGCAAAGTACTACTCAACGGGTAAGAGAATCGAAGATATTGCCGAGGCCTCTGAAACCGGTGTTGCGACAAACATTATCGCAGGTCTTGCAACAGGAATGATGAGTACGGTTGTACCCCTCATCGCAATCGCCATATCCATTTATGTTGCATTCTATGTTGGGAATGCGGCTGGACTTTCAGGTTTCTACGGTGTGGCTCTTGCCGGAATTGGAATGCTTTCAATCACAGGAATTACGGTCTCGGTTGACGCTTACGGACCTGTCGCAGATAATGCGGGTGGAATCGCTGAAATGGCCCATCTGCCAGAGTCAGTCAGGGCCATCACAGATGAGCTTGATGCAGCCGGAAACACAACCGCAGCTATCGGGAAAGGATTCGCCATTGGCTCTGCTGCTCTTACAGCTCTCGCTCTCTTTGCAGCATTCTCACAGAATGCCCAGCACGTTCTCCACATCTCGAGGTTCGTACTTGACATCCTTGATGCCCGTGTAATTACAGGAATCTTCATTGGTGCAGTTATCCCATTCTACTTTTCAGCAGCTGTTATGAAAGCTGTTGGAAGAACCGCCCAGTATGTGGTTGAAGAGGTTCGCCGTCAGTGGAAAGAGATTCCGGGACTCCTTGAAGGAAAAGAGGGAGTCAAGGCTGATTACGCAAGGATCGTTGATATTACAACCGGTGGCGCTCTGAAGGAAATGATCGTACCAGGCGTTGTTGCATTCTTCACTCCACTAATAGTTGGATTCATCCTCGGACTCGAATCACTCGGTGGTTTCCTTGCTGGCTCACTTGCCGTAGGTGTACCCCTCGCAATTTTCATGGCAAATGCTGGTGCTGCATGGGATAACGCAAAGAAATGGATTGAAGCTGGAAATAGAGGAGGAAAGGGTTCAAATGCACATAAGGCCTCGGTAGAAGGAGACACCGTGGGTGATCCGTTCAAGGATACAGCTGGTCCATCACTCAACATCTTGCTCAAGCTGATGGCAATAGTGTCACTGGTCTTTGCACCGTTTATTGTTTGGTTAAGAGGAATAGTATTTTAGGATGGGAAAGTGGGGGCGGCGGCCTGCGGCCGCCGCCCCATTTAAACTTGAAATTTATCTACACTTAAAATAATATTAGAACCTGCTTTTTGATAGATCAGAAGACGCCTCTCATTGATGAAGGCGTCCCTGATTTAAACTAAATAATCAGGTCCAAAGGAGGTAAAATGAAAAGAAGAATGTACGAAATGATGGTCATAATTGACCCGGATATACCAGATGAGGAGATCGGTAACACCATCAACACCCTAAAAAACATAATTGAGGAAAATGGTGGTGAACTTGAGAAAATCGATGAATGGGGTAAAAGACAACTCGCCTACCCAATAAAAAAGAAAAATGAGGGCTATTACGCCGTATATTACTTCACCGGCGAGCCCTCCCTACCAGATGCCCTTCGTAAAGAATTCAAATTTAACAACAACATTATGAGGGGCATGATCATAAAGCGGGGTGATGTTAAATAATGGCTGATATAAAAGTCCCAAGTATCAATCTTGTAATCCTATCGGGGCGTCTAACAGCCCCACCAGAGCTAAGATATACACCGAGCGGTAGGGCCGTCTGCAAATTCGGACTCGCCGTCTCGAGAAACTTCAAAAACCAGGCTGGTGAATGGCAGGAAGACACTCTGTTCATCAATGTGACCACCTGGGGCCAACTTGCAGAAAGAGTGAACGATAAATTGACAAAAGGAAGCCCAGTGGTAGTTGAGGGGAGATTACAGTCGAGAACATGGGAAGATAGTATGGGAAACAAGAGAAAGACTATCGAGGTTATAGCAAGATCAGTACAGATGTTAGAAAAATTGGGGGCAACAGAAGAAACTTACGAGCCAATCGTGGATGAGGTTCCGCCAGAGACCTCACCCAACGAAGATGATTTACCCTTTTAAAGGAGGTGCAAATAATGGCCAAAAACAAAATTAGAAAAAATTCTTGTGAGTTTTGTCGAGAAGGAATTAAAGAGATCGATTACAAGGATGTTGAAAGATTGAGGAAATACCTGACAGCGAGAGGAAAAATTCTCTCCCGCAGGACAACGGGAACGTGCGCTTATCACCAGAGACAGCTTTCACGTGCCATAAAGAGGGCAAGGATTATGGCACTCCTCCCATTTGTTGAAGCCTACTACATCTAAACGGAGTGAAAAGATGAAAGTAATCTTAAAAGAAGATATCGAGAGAGTCGGGAAAAGAGGGGAAATTGTTAATGTATCTGATGGATATGCCAGAAATTATCTAATTCCAAAGAAACTGGCTGTTCCGGCAACCCCGTCCAATCTCAAAGCGTTCCAGAACGAGGAAAAGCTGCGTAAGATGAAAGCTGATCGAGAAAAAACCAAGGCGGAAAAACTCGCAAATAAGATCAAGAATATTTCTATCACAATTGCGGTAAAAACGGGGGAAGATGATAAACTCTTTGGTGCGGTTAGCTCTGTAGATATTCTCTCGGCACTGAAGGAGAAAGGCATCGAACTGCAGAAAGGCATGATCCGTATGGAAGAGTCCATAAGGTCACTCGGGACACATTACGTTCCCATCAAACTTCATCCTGAGGTCGAAGCAAAACTAAAGGTTGAAGTCGTTAAAAAATAGGAGGTTTTAGCATGGCACTCGAAAAAGAAGACAAACAAAAAATTATTAAAGAGTGGCAGAGGTTCGAGGGAGACACAGGTTCTCCTGAGGTCCAGATTGCCATATTAACAGAAAGAATTAAGCAGATTACCGAGCATTTGAAGGTCCACAAGAAAGATGTCCACTCGAGGTACGGATTGATCAAGCTTGTTGGTAAAAGAAAGAGACTTTTGAGATACCTGAAGAAAGAAGATTTTGTGAAGTATCAGGAAGTCATTAAAAAACTGGGAATAAGAGGCTAATATGGAGAAGATTGTTGAAACTGAGATAGGAGGGCGGAAATTAGAGATTCGAACGGGAAAGGTTGCAAGACAGGCGGACGCCGCAGTTCTTGTGCAATACGGTGACACAGTTGTCCTCGTTACCGCTGTTTCCAAGCCTTCAGAAGAAAAGAGGGACTTTTTACCGCTACTTGTAGAGTACAGAGAGCAGTCATACGCAGCAGGAAAGATTCCGGGTGGTTATTTTAAAAGAGAAGGGAAACCCCGGGAACGGGAAATTCTCTACTCACGGGCAATAGACCGCTCACTTCGTCCCAGATTTCCCAAGGGGATGATGGACGAAGTAGAAATCATTGCATACCTGCTTTCCTACGACATGGAGAACGAGGGGCATCTTCTCGGCATTATTGGTGCGAGTGCTGCCCTAAGTATTTCACCAATACCTTTTGAGGGGCCAATTGGAGCCGTTCGAGTTGGGTATATTAACGATGAATTTGTCATAAATCCCACGAATTCACAGATTTCGGAGAGCCTCTTTGATCTTCTCCTCGTTGGTGCCGGTGATGAGGTTCACATGATAGAATTTGAGGGTAAAGAGGTAGAGGAGAATTTGCTTCTCGATGCCATAAAGTTTGCCCAGTCGTACATCAACCAGGTCATTAATCTTCAGGAAGACTTAAAAACACTCGTCCCTGTGGAGAAAAGAGAGCCAACGGTGTTACCCATACCCGAGGAGCTAAAAGAAAAAATCCGGTCCCAGTTCGGTGACATGATTCGAGATGCGATGCATATTGCACAGAAGAAAACTCGCCAGGAAACACTTTCGGCCATTCACAAACAGGTACACGAAGCCCTCGCGGAGGAGTACCCAGAAAGCAAGGTAGAGATTGAGAGTGCACTTTACGAGATTGAACGTGATGCAATGAGGAAAATGGTTTTAGAGGAAGGCGTAAGAATAGATGGACGGAAATTTGATGAAATAAGACCACTCTCCGCGGAGATTGGAATCCTGCCGCGCACCCATGGCTCAGCACTTTTTAGAAGAGGAGAAACCCAGGCGCTGGTCGTCACAACCCTCGGCACATCAGAAGATGTTCAGAGGCTTTCTGAACTTGACCCTGAGGAAGAAAAAAGATTTATGCTTCACTATAATTTCCCACCCTTCTCGGTTGGAGAAATCAAGCCCCTTAGAGGCCCGGGAAGGAGAGAAATCGGACACGGTGCACTTGCAGAGAAGGCTGTAGCAAATCTCATCCCGTCAGAGGACGAATTTCCTTATACTATTCGTGTCGTTTCCGATGTCCTTGAATCAAATGGGTCAACTTCAATGGCAACTGTTTGTGGGGCCTCTCTTTCGCTAATGGACGCTGGAGTTCCTCTGAAAACATCTGTTGCTGGAATTTCCATTGGACTGGTTAAAGAGGGTGAAAAGTTTGAGCTCCTAACCGATATAATGGGGGCTGAGGACCATTACGGTGATATGGACTTTAAAGTTGCAGGCACCAGAAACGGGATTACAGCCATCCAGCTTGATCTGAAGATTAAGGGAATTGGACTTGACATCATTCGGGAAACCTTTGAAAGGGCAAAGAAGGCAAGATATTTCATTCTCGATGTGATGGATGCTACTATCAGCTCACCTCGAAAAGAGCTATCAAAATATGCTCCCAAAGTAGCGGCAATCTGGATTCCAAGAGAGAAGATTGGTGAGGTTATTGGACCTGGTGGACGTACAATCCGGAAGATTCAGGAAGATACCGATACAAGAATAGAAATTGAAGATACAACGGGTAAAGTCCTGATATCTGGCCAGAGTGCAGAAGGCGTAGAAGAAGCAAAAAAGCGTATTAGCGAGCTTGTCCAGGAAGTGGAAGTCGGAACAGTATATCTTGGCAAGGTTACAAGAATCGCACCCTTTGGTGCATTTGTTGAGATTTTACCCGGGAAAGAGGGCCTCGTTCATATCTCTGAACTTGCAAATACCAGAGTGAAGAAGGTTGAAGATATTCTGAAAGTTGGTGACAAGGTCCTTGTTAAGGTCATCGATATAGACGAACTTGGAAGAATAAAGCTATCAAGAAAGGCCGCCCTCCAGGGTGGTGTTAAAAAGATTAAAAAGGATTGATTGGATGTGCCCTGGAGATATCCCATTTTTGATCTCGATTACGGCGAAGAAGAGCGACGGGCTGTAATCGAGGTCATTCAATCTGGCTGGATAACCCAGGGCCCCAAAACCCTTGAATACGAAGAAAAACTTGCCAGTTGCTTTGGTGTAAAATACGCACTTGCCACAAGCTCAGGCACAACTGCCCTCCACCTTGCCTATTTGGCAGCCGGGATTCACCCTGGAATGAAAGTAATAGTGCCTTCCCTCACATTTGTTGCTACTGTAACTCCCCTGCTCTGGATAGGAGCCCGGCCCCTCTTTGCCGACATACATTCTTTAAAATATCCCAACATATCACCCGAAAGTGTAGAAAAACTTGCCCCTGAGGCCGATGCCATTGTATTTGTCCACTATGCTGGATTTCCAGATTTCATCCAGGATATTCTTGAAATTGCAAGAAAGTACAATCTCATTTTGATAGAGGATGCTTCACATGCCATTGGAACAAAAATTAATGGCAAATTTGCAGGAACCTTTGGACAGGTATCCGCTTTTTCCACATTCTCAAATAAAAATCTATCCACAGGTGAGGGAGGATTCATTCTGACAAATGACAAAAAAATTTTTAAGAAGGCAAAACTGCTCAGGTCACACGGTATGACAACCACAAGTTACTCGAAGTTTAGCGGAAATCATCCACTTTATGACGTTGTGGAAATAGGATTTAACTACCGAATAACTGAAATCCATGCTGCTCTGGGTATTGTGCAGCTCGAAAAGCTCGAACAAAAGAACGAGAAGAGACAGGAGCTTGTGAAAAAATATAGGAATAAACTTAAAGACTTGGAAGGATTAATAATTCCATTTGAGAATTTCGGAAACTCTGCAAATTACATTTTCCCGGTCGTTATGCCCGAAACAACAGACCGTGAGAAAGTAATTGATAAGATGGCTGAAGCGGGGATTCAAACGTCAATTCATTATCCACCAATTCACAAATTCACTGCCTTTCTCAGGCTCTTTGGTGACATTGAGCTCCCCATCACCGAGGAGTATGCCCGCCGAACCCTCACCCTCCCACTTTATCCATCCTTAAATCCGCAGGATATTGCATACATCACAGATGCCTTTAAAAGGAGTATCCATTAGTTAATTCCATAAATTGGGATAACGAGGACGTGAGTATATATCCAAATAGTAGCCATTTTCAAGTTCTTCAATACCAATGATATGGAGAAATCCTCAATCCCAGTGGAGCGGGTCAAGGAGGGTGCTGACACTTTAACTATTCCCCATATCTTCTTTGGAAAAGTCTTCATCATCAACTAAATTGCGGATAATCATGAGGATTTAGCATCTCCTTTGATTCTCCCCTACAACATTTGTTTTTTCAAAAAAGTCCCTTTTGGCAAAAGAGGGATTTCTCACATCAAAAAGTCCCCCTTGGTGAAAGGGGAATTGTGTTCTTACAATGTCCCCCTCTGACAAAAAGGGGAATGCGGGGCTGACATTACCCACGAATTTAATTTTCACACGAT
>JALSOD010000181.1 GCA_026986655.1 Caldifarciminota bacterium
AACTTTTTCTTGAGAAATCTATCCATACCAGAGTAAATCATGGCTAAACCCATTGTGTCAGTTACCCCATGTGTCATGATTAACAGCCACAGATTAAATCCTGCAATTACAAATATTAATCCTAATCCGAGACCTACAATGCCTGTACTTAGTACACCGCTTTTCCCCTGATACATGTGTGGTAATCCAAATATAATGGAGCTCAAAAACAGACCTGTGACTATCCCTAAATAACCTCCACCAAGAATTGTAATTAATCCTTTTAAAATGAATCCTCTAAAGACTACTTCTTCAATAACACTTACCCACAGCCAGACAAAAGGTATCCATTTTAATAGGAGTGTAAAATTTCCCCTCAGATTTTCGTAAGAGCTAAAATCATGACTTTTTCCGGTAAGCCTTTCAGCTAAAGGCTCAAATACCACGGTAGAAGCCAGTGCCATTAAGATACCCAGAGCAAACCCAGTCAAAATAATTAATGGCCAGTTTACATGTCTGTAGAAACCTAATTGAGTTAATCCCCCTGTTCTTATCAAAGAAACAGCTATAACAAGTAAAAATGCGACTATTTCACCTATTGCTGATTTCTTAATACCAGCAATGATCACGATTAAACTGACGAATCCAATTATGAACAAATCTCCTGCCATCGTTAATTCCCTTTATGCTATTTCCTACTATAAGCAATTCTAAAACTTAAACGAGATTATTTAGATTATGCACCTGAGAAGGTACTTATGACAATAGGGAAGAGGTTCAAGGAGGTGAGTATGAATTTAATAGATTTTATGACAGAGGCATTACCCCCTCCTGACAAACCATTATTACATCTTTGACAAAAAGGGATACAGGGGATTTCCACCTTGCTTATATTTTCCGATCGCCCTCGTTCCTGAGATTGAAAAAAGGGGGATAAAAATATAAAATAATAGAGCTCTTTGAAATGTGCGCCCGTAGCTCAACAGGATAGAGCAGCGGATTTCTAATCCGCTGGTTGGGGGTTCGAGTCCCTCCGGGCGCGCTTCTTTTATTGCATGGAACGATATTCGACGCTCATAGCTATTTCCCGCATTTTCAAGTACCTCGCCTGGGTCCTCTCAGTAATGATTGTCATTGGTGGTTTTGCCAGCATTTCCAAATTTGGTGTTTCATTCTTTATCTTTTCTATCTTTTATGGCTTTATCATCTTTATATTCTTTTACTTTTTCTCCGAGATCACACTTGTGATTCTCGACACCCATAAAAAACTCACAGAATTAAAATCACAAGGGGACAAAGGAGAAGATCACCTTGGTTAAAATCAAATTTTTAGGTGCAGCCGGTACAGTTACAGGCTCCATGTATCTTTTTGATGTTGATGGAAGGAAATTTCTCCTTGAATCCGGTATGTTTCAGGGAGAACATGAGATTGAAGAGAGGAATTACAACGAGTTTCCATTTGATCCGGCTGAGATAGAATACGTTATCATTACTCATGGACATCTTGACCACCTCGGACTTGTTCCGAAGCTGGTTGCCGAAGGGTTCAACGGGGAAATAATAACCACCCCAGCGACGCGTGACATTGCATCTATAATGCTCCTTGATGCAGCAAAATTGCAGGAAGAAGAAGCCTATGCCCTGTCAAAGAGAAATGAACGTCGTGGACTTCCTCCTGTAGAGCCATTGTATGATGTGTCAGATGCGGTCATGTCCCTCAGTAAATTTACGAAAATTGTCCATTATTCCAGACCTCTTACACTCTTTGACTCGATAGAAATCACTTTTAGAGATGCCGGTCACATACTCGGTTCCGCATTTGTTGAAATGAATTTTAAAAACGGCCCGAAGTTTGTCTTTTCCGGTGACCTTGGAAACTACAACAAGCCAATCGTTCGAGATCCTGATGCACCTGTCATGAAAGACGCGGACTACGTAATGATGGAGACAACTTATGGAGATAGAGTTCACAAGAGTGTCGAGGAATCGGTTAGGGAGCTAAAAGAGGCTATTCAGGACACATTTGAAAGGGGTGGAAACGTTATCATTCCGTCCTTTGCTCTTGAACGTGCTCAGGATATTCTTTACTTCTTAAGAGAATTTTATGAGCAGGGAGAGTTACCAAAAGGGACAAAGGTATTCCTGGACTCGCCTCTTGCAATTTCAGCGACAAGAATTTTTAAAGCTCACCCTGAGTGCTATGATGATGAGGCAAGAGAGCTTCTGAAAGAGCATAAGGATCCGTTTACCTTCCCGGGGTTGAGGTTTACTCGCTCCGTTGAGGAATCAAAGAAGATCAACGATATAAAATCAGGTGCAATTATCATCGCTGGTTCTGGGATGTGCACGGGTGGTCGTGTGAAACATCATCTGAAGCATAACCTCTGGCGTAAGGAGTCCAGTGTGGTGTTTGTGGGGTATCAGGCCCGTGGCACCCTTGGACGGAAGATCATAGAAGGGCACGAATCCGTTATCATTTACGGTGAAGAGGTTAAAGTCAGAGCAAAGGTTTATACAATCAATGGTTTCTCTTCTCATGCAGGTAAGGACGGTCTTCTTGACTGGGCACGTAAATTTGATGATCCAACTTTTGTCCTTGTTCACGGTGAGCCGGAGTCCAGAGAGGCATTTGCGAAGAGTCTGGAGGCCGAGGGCAAAAGGACATTTATCCCTGAATATTTGGAGGAAAAAGAACTTTAGATGTTTCCCTCTTCACTGTAGATTATCTGCTGATAAGCGTGAGCTGATCTTAAAGTGCAAAGATTTGATATAGACATCTAAATTTTTCTTCATCCAATTTTGAGGGATAAAAATTTCCCTGACAAAAAATTCAGATGATTCCTATCTTAGTGGATTTTGAATCTCCTATCTGTCACGTCTCATGTTTTCTGCCCCTTCTCTCTAATGCTTGAGCATTCCCCGGATTGGCTCAATCATATTAACATTCCATTAAAAGGGGTGATCAAATTGAAACTTCAGCTTGAGGATCTCAAACCAGGTTTAAATGAGTTCTGGGCCACTTACAGCGAGGAGGATCTTGAGCTCCAGAACACTGATTTTGAGCTTGTAGGTACTCTTGATCTCTACATTCAGGCCTACAAATCTGGCAAGAATGTTAAATTGACCCTCGAGGCAACCTACAAGTTAAAATTAACATGTGCGCGCTGCCTTGAAAATTTCGAAAGGGAATTCAAAGAGAAAGAAACCTATTACATTAAGGTTGGCAAAGAACCCTTCTCTGAAGAAAAATCGTTGAAGGATAGAGACATTTTTACACAGTTTATTGAAACTGAAGAGATTGATGTTGTTCCGTTTATCAGGGAGATCGTCATTCTGTCAGTACCTATGAAGCCACTTTGTAAGCCGGATTGTAGGGGTCTATGTCCTGTTTGTGGTGCCAACTGGAATTACGAGACATGTGAACACATGAATCAGACAAAAATAGACCCAAGGATGTCAAAACTTCTGGAATTAAAATCAAAACTCGGCCTGTAAAAGGGAGGAGAAAATATGAAATTAGTTGAATGTGTTCCAAATTTTTCCGAGGGGAGAAGGGAAGAAGTTGTTAATCAAATTGTAGCAGAAATCACAAAGGTTCCAGGTGTCAAGCTCCTTGATAAAGAAATGGATCCTGATCACAATAGAAGTGTCATCACCTTTGTAGCACCACCAGAGGCGGCGGTTGAGGCAGCATTTAATGCCACAAAGAAGGCTGCCGAGTTGATAGACCTCAACAAACACAGGGGCGCACATCCTCGCATTGGAGCAACGGATGTAATTCCGTTTGTTCCTCTAAGGGATATCACTGTAGAGGAATGTGTGGAGCTGGCGAATAAGCTCGCAAAAAGAATTGCAGATGAGCTCAATATCCCTGTCTATCTTTACGAAGAGGCAGCCACAAGACCAGAGAGAAAAGACCTCGCCTGGATCAGAAAGGGCGAATTTGAGGGGCTAAGAGAGGCGATCAAAACTGATCCTCTCCGCAAGCCAGATTACGGTCCATCTGAGGTGCATCCAACTGCGGGTGCTACTGTTGTTGGAGTCAGGAAATTCCTGATTGCTTACAACGTAAACCTTGGCACGAATGACCTCTCCATTGCAAAAAAGATAGCCCGTAGGGTGAGGGCAAAACATGGTGGTCTTTCGGCAGTTAAGGCTCTTGGATTTGAGCTAAAAAATCGCGGCATAGTTCAGGTCTCCATGAACCTTGTCGATTTTGAAAAATCTCCTGTTTATCTTGCCTTTGAGCTTGTCAGAATCCTTGCAGAAAGATACGGTGTGCCTGTGATCGGTTCGGAAGTTGTTGGTCTTATTCCTCAGAAGGCATTGACGCAGGTGGCTGATTTTTATCTAAGACTTGAGAATTTTAAAGAGGACCAGATTCTTGAAAACAAGCTTGGATATGACAATCCTGTTGAAGAATTTGTAACTGAACTGTCCCTTGCTACTCCAACGCCTGGCGGCGGGGCTGCGTCGGCACTTTCTCTTGCCCTGTCCTACGCTTTGCTTTCTATGGTGGCCGGTCTCACATTGAAGAGTAAAAAATACAAAGATTACCATGTATCAATGAAGAAGATTCAAGAAAAGGCGTATGTCGGGATAAAAAAGGCCCTCACACTAATGAAGGAAGATTCGGAGGCATTTAATGAGGTGATGGCAGCATTTAAACTACCAAAAGGTACTTCTGAGGAAAAAGAAAAACGGACCGAAGCTATTCAGAATGCACTCAAAAAAGCTACAGATGTGCCACTTGTAACCATGGAAAGGGCGTACGAAACAATAGATCTCCTCAGAGAACTATTTGTACATGGAAATAAAAATGCCATTTCAGACGTTGGTGTTGCGGCTCTCCAGGCAAGAAGTGCCTACGATGGAGCAAAGATGAACGTTCTCATCAATATAAGCTCAATAAAAGATGCCAACTTTGTCTCTCAGGTCAAATCAAAGCTTGAGAGGATGGATAAAGATTTCTACACTTCAATCGACGAAATAGTGAAAGGAGTAATTGAATCGATGGGGTAGTTGATTTACACACGCACACTACATGTTCGGACGGACTTTACCCACCTGAGCAGCTTATTGAGAAAGCTGCTCAGGTGGGTGTTAAGATAATTGCAGTCACAGACCACGATACGGTTGCCTGTCTTGATCGAGCAATTGAACACGGTAAGAGATTTGGTCTTGAGGAAGTTGTTCCCGGCGTAGAACTTTCAACTGAAGAGAACAAGCGTGAAGTTCATATCCTTGGTTACTACATGGATTACAGAGATACAGATTTTCTTGAGGCACTAAAGGTTTTCAGAAATGCACGCCTTGAGAGAGCCAGGAAAATGGCAAAGATATTGCGGGATCTTGGAATTGATATAGATTTTGACGAAATTTTGATGGCCGCGGGCAGTAGCATGAACATCGGACGACCTCATGTGGCAAAGGTGCTCGTAGAAAAGGGATACGTATCATCAACCCAGGAGGCTTTTGACCTTTACATTGCTGAAGGACGACCTGCCTATGTCCCGAAGTACAAACTCACACCGGAGCAGGGGGTGGAGCTGATACTGAAGGCCGGAGGAATACCTGTTTACGCGCATCCAGGCAAGGCGGGTGATCCGGATCATGTAGTTTATCTTGTTAAATTTGGTCTCATGGGCGTGGAAGTCTGGCATCCTGAAAATTCGCTTGAGATCCAAAAAATTCTCCTCGAAATTGCCGATCGTTATAACCTTATTAAAACGGGTGGAACCGATTTTCACGGTGAGGGAAGAAGTAAGGCTCCTCTCGGCTCGATAGATGTGCCCATGGAAAGTTACGAGGAGCTAAAGAGGGCCCGCTCAGCAATGACCATGGATTGATGCTTGAATGACCCTCCTTTGATTTTTTCTCGATTGAATGTAAAATAACAACTCGATTTGAACTACACAGTAGGGAGGAAAATTCATGTTAAAATCAATTGAATGGAAGGGAAATTATCTCATAATTGTTGACCAGACGAAATTGCCGGAAAAGCTGGAGTATGTTGAACTTCATACAGTCACAGATGTTTACAATGCAATTGTGGAGATGAAGCTTCGTGGAGCGCCTCTCATTGGTGTGGCAGCTGCTTACGGGGTGCTACTTGGTGTTCTTGAGGGTAGAAACCCTTACATGGTTATTGAGCAATTAAAGAAATCACGTCCAACAGCTGTGAATCTCTTTAAGGCCCTTGATGAGATGCAGGAAGTTATTGACGAAGGTGGAGACCTGGATGAAATTGAAGCAAAGGCACGAGAAATAGAGGCCCGTGAAGTTGAAGCATCGGAGAAAATCGGAGAGGCTGGGCTTGCTGTCGTGCCTGACAACGCACGGATACTCACCATCTGTAATACCGGTGTTTTCGCCACACCTGGCATAGGGACAGCACTTGCTGTTGTTTATCGTGCCCATGAAACCGGAAAACTTTCAAAAGTTTACTCCCTTGAAACCCGCCCGGTTCTTCAGGGAGCAAGACTGACAGTCTTCGAGCTCATGGAAAATGGTGTGGATGTCACAATGGTTGTTGATAGCATGGCAGGAATTTTGATGTCTAAAGGAATGGTCGATCTCGTCATCGTTGGTGCAGACAGAGTGGCAAAGAATGGCGATTTTGCCAATAAAATTGGAACACTCAACCTTGCTGTCCTTGCAAATCACTTCGGAATTCCGTTTTACACTGCACTTCCAACCTCCACTATAGACCTCAACATAAACTCTGGAGACGAAATCCCGATTGAAGAACGAGACGAAGAGGAGGTCAAAAGGGTTGGCGAGTGTTATATAACGAGGAAGGATGCGAAGGCATTGAACTACGCCTTCGATGTGACCCCACACGAGCTTGTTACAGGATATATATCCGAGAAGGGGATTTTGAAACCACCTTTCAAAGACAACCGGTAGTATGGAAAAATTCTTTATAAAAACTTACGGATGCAAAATCAACCAGTACGACTCGGCAATACTGAGGGCTCATTTTACATCACTTGGCCTGGGAGAGACTGATAAAATTGAAGAGGCTGACTATATTATCATAAATACATGTGTTGTAACTCATAGAGCCGAAAGAGACGCGAGGCATTTCTTGAACCGGGTCAAAAGACGAAAAAAGTTAAATGCGAAGGTTTACTTCACAGGTTGCGGGGCAAATTATTTACCACAACCGGATGTGGACTTTTTTGGAGATTTTCAGTCACTTTCAAGAGTTTTAGGTATAACAAAGATTTTCCCGGAATTTTCGCGCTCACGACCGTTTGTGAAAGTACAGGAAGGGTGCGATTTTAAATGTACCTACTGTGTGGTCCCTCAGGTCAGGGGAGGCTCTCGTTCTCGTGAGTTACATTCAATAATAGAAGAAATCAGATTTCATGTCCAGAACGGTGCAAAGGAAATTGTTCTTACGGGGACCCAAATTGGGGATTGGGGAAAAGAATGGGGTAAAAATTTTAGTGAGTTGATAGAGAAAATTGTCGAGTTAGAAGGTGAGTTCAGGATCAGAATCTCCTCTATGGCCCCCATACATGTGAGTGACAATTTGTTAAAACTTTTTATAAAGTATCCAGAGCGACTTGCTCCGCACTTCCATATTTCACTTCAATCTGGATCAGAAAAGGTTCTAAAGGATATGAAACGCCCCTACTCGATCGAAAAGTATGTTGAGATCATCTGGAAAATTTACGATTCCATTGAAAATGTCGCCATTGGCACGGACATAATTGTCGGGTTCCCGACCGAGAGCGACGGGGATTTTGAGCAAACGGTGAAAGTTGTCGAAACTCTACCTTTTGCCTATCTTCACGTTTTTGAGTATTCACCGAGACCCGGAACAGAGGCCTTTAACCTTGGCGATATCCCGTCGCAGATTAAGAGAAAGAGAGTCCACAGACTCCTTGGACTTGTTGAAGAGAAAAGGAAGAATTTCAAGAAGTCCAATATTGGGAGGAAACTTCAGGTACTTGTGGAGAGCAGGAAAAATGGGTATTTCTGCGGTACATCGGAGAATTATCTCCGTGTTTTAATAAAATCTGAAAAATTACAACCCGGTGAGTTTGTAAAAACCAGAGTGACGGATATCCACGACCATGATCGGGATGTCTTTGGAGAGGTCCTGTAGTTTTGGCCATAATATTCTGACTTATAATTTCCTACAAGTAATTTTCACATCCGGTTAGATGATTTACACAGGAAAGGCCAAATTTTATAATTTCGACCATGAAAAAGATAATTGGTGTACTACAAATATTTGATGATATTGTCCATGTTTCGATTACGGTTTTTCTAATCCTTATCTCAATAATAATTTTTCTTTATGCCCTTGTTGATTTTACAGAAGGTATTCTGCATCATGGCCAGATAATCCATTTAACTTTGAAAGTTCTTGAGGATATATTGCTTATCTTGATAATCCTTGAAATAATCTGGCTTGTATTGAATTACTTGAGATCGAGAACGCTTACTGTGGAACCTTTTCTGTTTATAGGAATAATATCTGGAGTAAGGAAAATTTTAATAATAGGGGCAAGGTCGATAGAGGAAATCAGCCTGGAGCAGATAAAGATTTACGAATTGGAAACGATAATCTCGCTCATGGTGGTGGTTGCCCTTGTTATATCGTTGTATCTTATAAGAAAGAGCAGGGGACTGTATCTTCCAAAGAAGGATTAGAGAAGCTCTCTCTTCAGAAGGGGGGAGAAAGGTGCCATCCTTTGAAAGAATCCTCCTTATCAAAGGGGATTTTGAAACAAAATAAAGTTCCCCATCTTTAAAAGGGGCAGGAGGTTGCCAACCGTATCAAAATCAATCCTTCTAAACTCCCCTTCTTTCAATGGGGAATGATTACCGCCTGAAAAAATCAGGGGTTTTCTTGACCGTCCACGAAAGTCAAGAATATAATTATCGCAAATTTTTCCCGTTATTTGATAGCATTTTCAAAATACAACCAAAGGAGTGGAGAGATGATTTTTAAACTGGCTACAGCTCTCACATTCGGGGTATTTGCGGTCCTTTTTGTTCTCTTAGCTTTATGGATCGGAAAATTTTTAAGGCCAAAGGGGAGACCTTTTGCTGAGAAGGATTACCCCTACGAATGTGCCGAAAGACCGCTGATGCCCGCATGGTTCAATTACAATCCGAGGTTTTACATCTACGCCATCGCTTTCATCATCTTTGACATCGAGGTGGCGTTTATCTTCCCGGTTGCCGTGGTTTACAAAAAATGGCTTGAGGCTCACCTTGGTGGACTCGCATTTATGGAGATAGCGATATTCTCAATAATCCTCTTCATAGGTCTCGTTTACCTCTGGGGCAAGCATGACCTCGAGTGGATCAGGGTTATGGGACTCTGGACTTCAAAAAGGTCGGAGGTGAAGTCGCATGGGCAGAGTTGAGAAAGTTGATGTCACGAAAAACACCGTCATCGAGCACACGGCTGACGGAGTCATAATGGTTACCAATCTCGACCTCGCTGTCAACTGGGCGAGGAAAAACTCCCTGTGGTACCTGCTCTTTGCAACGGCATGCTGCGGTATTGAGCTTATGCAGACCGGAGGTCCGAGGGCCGACCTCGACAGGTTTGGAGTGGTGTTCAGAAACTCTCCGAGACAGTCTGATTTTATCATAGTCGCCGGTACCATCACATACAAGATGGCAGAAAGGGTCCGCCGTCTATACGACCAGCTTGCCGATCCCAAGTATGTCCTTTCAATGGGTAGCTGCTCCAATACAGGTGGCCTTTTCCAGCACTCCTACTCCGTTCTTAAAGGAGTTGATAAAATCGTGCCTGTGGATGTCTATGTTGCAGGCTGTCCTCCGAGACCTGAAGCACTGACCCATGCTATCCTGAAACTCAGGGAGAAGGTTGGACGCGAGCCTTACTTCAAAAACTATGTCGGGACGAGATTCCTCAAATTCGTGAGGTGGGTGAAAAATGAAAACTAAGGAACTCTTTGACGCACTTAAAGAGAAATTTGGCGATGCCATCATTAAGCTGGATGAGAGCGTGAAGGATCCATTCATAGTTGTGGATCCTGCAAGGTGGCACGAGATAGCCAAGGAGCTTCACGACAATCCCGATTTTTCATTTGATTTCATGATGTCCATCGCCGGTGTTGATTATCCCGACGAGAATCTCATCCGTGTGGTTTACCACCTCTGGTCCTACAAAAACCGGCACAGGCTCGTTGTCAAGGTGGAGCTCAACAGGGAAAATCCCGTTGTGGACTCCGTTGACGACATATGGGCAAATGCCAACTGGCTTGAGCGTGAGACATACGACCTCTTTGGCGTCACATTTAAAGGTAACAGGAATCTCAAGCGACTTCTCATGCCCGAGGACTGGGAAGGTTATCCCATGAGAAAGGATTACGAGGAGCCTGAGGAGTACCACGGAATAAAAACGGACAGGGA
>JALSOD010000182.1 GCA_026986655.1 Caldifarciminota bacterium
CTTAAAACTGAAAGAACAGGGACATTTTTTCTATCAATATGCAACTTTTTATACAATTGATGAAGTTTTCTCAATGTTAGACCGGTCTGGATTCCAGAATTTTTCTGGTCTCTCAGCACTTTATGGTCCCCCACCCGCGGGAAGTGAAGTGGAGGAGGTGAGAGACGAGATTAGCAAAAACGCAGGTTTTGTGTGTATTGAAGCGGAAAAACCGTTGTGAGTGTGGAATCTGCCGAAGATTTCTTAAGTTTTATGACTTTTTAAACCTTGACAGGTTACCAAGTAATAGATTAAAAATTAGATACTCGATCACCTGTGAATGGAATAAAAACAAGGAGGTTTAAAATATGAAGAAGCTCGCAAAAATTGGAGTACTTGGAATAATTGTACTCGCAATGGCATCCTGCGCTCCCAAAAAAGCTCCATCTTTCGGTTTAACCTATGAAGATGGGGTTAGAGTAATGGGAAAGGTTTATGATGAGGCTACAAATAAACCCCTCAATGCAAATGTTGTCCTTCCCATTATCCCCCTGAACATCAAGACTGATGCTGACGGAAGCTATATCATCAGGAATCTACCAGTTGGGAGTTACAAGGCTACGTTCTCCGCATGGGGTTATGAGCCTAAAACAGTTACAATCGAGGTAAAGGAAGGACAGATCACAAAGCTTGACGTAGGACTGACGAAGATTCAGACCAAAGTTTCAGGTGTACTTTATGACGGGAAGACACACAAGCCAATTTCCGGAACAGTAGAGGTTGATCCTGAGGGTCTAACAATAACTGCAACAAATGGGAAATATAGCCTTTCCCTCCCATTTGGTGTCTATATGCTTAAAGCAAAGGCTGAGAAGCACATTTTTGATGTCAAAACAATCGTTGTAAAAGATACCAAGCCTCTAAAAGTCAACTTTATCCTTGCAAAGGCCACTGGATACGAGTCATTTGCCAATAAATTCCCTATCATCTACTTTGACTTTGATTCTTATAAGATCAAGCCTGAGTATAAGAGTGCTCTTGATCAGGTTGCTGAACTTCTAAAGGCCAATCCAAATCTTGTCGTAGAAGTTGCCGGTCATGCCAGCTCTGAAGGCTCATTTGAGTACAATGCGGCTCTTTCTTTGAAAAGAGCTCTTGCTGTTAGAGACTATCTCATCAAGAAAGGAATTTCACCTGAGAGACTGATCCCCAGAGGTTACAGTGAATCAAGGGTGGCCGACTTCAATTACAAGATCTCCCAGAGGAAGAAGAACAGAAGAGTTGAATTCCTCGTTCGTTAATGACTCGCAGATCGAGAAACATAAAATTATTACTTGTTAGTGTGTCTTTTGTTCTATTACTTGCCTATGTGGTGGGTGCAGGTTTAAAGAAGACATTCGTCTACTATTATACGGTAGACGAGCTTAAGGCGAATGCCAGTAAGGTTGATGGAAAATATGTGAAAGTTTCAGGCGAGGTGGTTGCCGGTTCGGTTAACCGAACCGGCAACCACCTCGCCTTTATTATTTCCGAAAACGGAGATTCGATTAACGTTGTTTACACAGGTCCCGTACCTGATGCTTTTACAGATGGCATTTCAGTAGTTGTTGAAGGAACTTACTACAAGAATAATAACTTGCTGAAGGCAAAAAATTTACTCACCAAATGTCCATCAAAGTACGAATCAGAGCTGGACAGCACAAAAACCTGATTTAATTCCTGTTAATCTAAAAAAAATCCAATACGACAGTGAGATTAACTTGAGAGCAAGTTTGGGAATTAAAATTTTCCCAATATTGCCACGCCAATTCTCGTAAGGCCTCGAAGTTTCAATTTCCATTGCTATTATTTACAGGTCGGCTGTGGATTGTTTACTTGATTGTTCAAATTCTTTTGCGACCTTCAGGAAAAGATCGCAGGTGTATCTGTCTATGTTTGTGAATCTTACCTCTTCCAGTGAAGTTTCCTGATTCTTCAAAAACTCAACCACAGTTTCAAAGATTATCTTTGTCGCACGTGGCTTGGGAAACCCAAAAATTCCCGATGATATTGCTGGTAGAGCGATACTTTTTAATCCTTTTTCTGTAGCCAATTCAAGAGCGCTCCGAACTGCACTTCTTAATTTATTATCCTCGTCACCCTCCCCCCATCTTGGACCTACCGCGTGGATTACATATTTTGCAGGAAGTTTTCCGGCAGTTGTGATCGCTGCTTTGCCAACAGGCACAAATCCGATTTTGTTGCTCTCCTCCTGAATGATTCTGCCGCCTTTCCTGACGATTGCACCGGCAACACCCCCACCGTGCTGAAGGTGGGAATTTGCCGCATTTACTATGGCATCAACCTTTTCATTGGTAATATCTCCATGAACAATAGTTATTCTTTTCCCATCTATTGGAATCGAATATAATTCTTGCATAATCTACCTCCCTTCGTGTAGTATTTAACTTATAAATTTAATTCGGAGAACTGATTATGGCAACAAAGAGATTGTACAGATCGAGGCACAACAAAATAATTGCTGGAATTTGTGGAGGTATTGCCGAATATTTTGATA
>JALSOD010000183.1 GCA_026986655.1 Caldifarciminota bacterium
TGAAAATAGAATTTCCTCAAGACTGATGGGCAATTGAAGGAGAAGATAAATGGTCCAGTTGTCAAATTCTTTCTTTACAACGTGGAAACCCTGAATAAAAACGGCGACGTAAATGATAGTGAATGGAATGGATAGAGCTACAAGAAACATTCCAGGTGAACTCGTCTTTCCCCGTAGATACATCATTATCAGTAGATTAATCCCGACTATTATGAGGAAGTGTATTTTCAGAGCTCTAAATTCCTTCAGAACGAGCTTATAGATAGTCATGGTAGACCTCCTTGAAGACATCTTCAATGGACTTTCCGTATTTTGCCCTGAGCTCATCAGCACTGCCTTTCAGTATAGCCACCCCCTTCTTCAGAAATAACACCTCATCAAACATATTTTCTGCCTCTTTTACAATGTGAGTGGAGAAGATAACGGACGACTCGTAGGTTGTAAAAATCTTCAAGAGAGCATCAAGAATAAGGGTCCTTGATAGAGGATCTATACCAGAGAGAGGCTCATCAAGTAGAAAAATTTTTGCCTTTCTCGATAAACCTATGAGTATCTGAACTCTTTTCCTGTATCCTTTGGATAGGGATTTTATCTTCTGATCCGGATGCAATTCCAGGAGTCTAAAGAGTTCCCTTTCCCTCTCCATGTCCCAGTCATTTACAAAGTTTTTAATGAGATCGACGTGGTCTTTTATGGTGAGGTCTTTGTAAAGCGCATCGATTTCTGGAATATATGAGGTGAATTCACGCACCCGTTTGCCAGGTGGCGTATTGTTTACCACAACTACACCGGAGTTGTAAGGTGTAACTCCTGCGATAACCTTGAGTAAAGTGGACTTGCCACTACCATTGGGTCCCACAAGACCAAGTATTTTACCCTGCTCAAGTGTGAAACTAACACCATCCAGGGCCCTCGTAGAACCGTAGTTTTTCGTTAAGTCCTTAACTTCTATCATCTTTCTCCTCCAGTAGTTCCAGTATATCTTTGCTGGAAATAGAAAATCCCACTTCATTGATTTCTCTCACAAAATTTTCGACGATTTCTTTAATCAACTGTTGACGAAGGGTCTTTATCTTTTCGGGGTCCTGAGAGACAAAATTGCCCTGCCCCCTTTTTGTGAAGATAATCCCCTCTCTAATAAGCTCCTGATAGGCATGCTGCACAGTGTTGGGATTTACCTTTAACTCTATGGCGAGCTCCCTCACCGATGGAACTTTTTCACCCATTTTTAACTCTCCTCGTGCAATGGCCTTTTTTACGGCATCCCCTATTTGGAGGTATATGGGCTTACTCTCGTCAAATTTTATCTTCATATCTCATATCATCCATAGTGTATGACTGAAATAGTACACTAATTAACAGTGGATGTCAAGAGTTTCTAAAGAGGGTACTCGGAAATTCTTGAATCATTAAAATGTGCACATAATCAAGCGGATTTTGGCATACCCCTTTGTCCCTGACATTACCCATGTTTTTGATTGAATTGTAATTCTATAAAGCAAGAGAGAATATGCATTCCAATAAAAATTTAATCTTCTTGTATTCATCGGCAAAAACTCTCTCTTTTTGTAAGTAAGAATGCATAAATATTCTGTGTTTGCGATCATCGCTTGTACAGCCTAAGTTCTTATGGATTTAAGAGATACATCCAGCTTCAGAATTTCTAATCTCAGGGAGGTACCAAGAAAGAGCTGAAATATTTTAAAATCCATTTGGCGGTGCTTACAATTTTGGATTATCGAAGGTATCCATCAGAATAAAACATTAAAGTTGCTCAAGAGGATTTCTGAGGGTGTTTAATTTTTGACGGGATTTTTATTGTGAATTTTACCCCTTTTCCGGGGCTGCTACTGGCGTTTATTTCCCCTCCATGTTCCTCGACTATCTTTTTTACAAGGTACATTCCGAGGCCCAGTCCACGCGTCTTGGTGGTATAAAACATGTCAAAAATATGTGAAAGCTCCTCCTCATCCATTCCCTTCCCATTGTCCCTGATCTCTAAAAGAAACTGGTTGCCACTTTTCTTCACATTAATCACAACTTCAGTAGCCTTAGCTTCGATAGAATTTTTCAATATGTTATAAATGAGTTGCTCCATCCAGTGTGGATCACAGATGATATATGTCTCTTCGTTCACTCTTACGCTAATTTTTTTACCAAGTTCAGTCTGGAGCCCGGAGGAAACTTTATAGACAAGGTCTCTTAGACTGCACCTTGTTATCTTCAACTTTATGGGACGAGAGAGGCTTCTAAAATCGTTGACTATTGAAATTAATCTTCTCGTCTCGTTCCTTATCATGTCTGTATACTTGTCTTTCCCGTACCTGCTCTCAATCATCTGTAGGGCAAGGTTAATTGTATTCAATGGATTCTTAATTTCATGGGCAATGAGGGAAGAAAACGATGAAAGTTCCTGAAATCTCTTCTTTTCAGCCTCTTCTTCCCTTATTCTTGCCTCCATTCTAACAATTCTCTCATGGAATTTCAGTATTCCGATGAGAGCTATAAGGAAGATGAGAGTGGAAAATAAT
>JALSOD010000184.1 GCA_026986655.1 Caldifarciminota bacterium
ATATATAACTCCAATTATGAGCTCGTACAGGGATTACCGGATACACTCTACGGCACTTACGCGAGTCATGAGACATTTACAAATCTACCTGAGAACTCACAAATCTTTACCCTCAACATGGAAGAAAGGAAGCCAACACTGATTCTTTACAACTATGGTCTTGGATGGCTGATGGTGACGGGGCAGCCACTTGAATACACGTATGACAGATTACCTGCTCAGACAACGGGACTGCTGTTATCAAGGGTGGTGAATTTCCTTCTCGGAAATCAAGGCGGAAATGTGACATTCACAAATCACATAACCCCTACTTCAAGAACATCAACTGAATAGGAATTCAGTTAAGTAGAATTTCAACCATCGACTCATCCACTGACTTCTAATTGAGAATAGAAAAAAAAACGGTTAAATGGGGAAACAACAGAGGGGGTGGCCCTTCGGGCCACCCCCTCTTGTATTTATCATAGAAATTTTGTATGCAACTTGCACATCCTCTTCAACCAACCAATCACTTTAAATATATTTCAAAATATTATGAAATTTTCTAAAATGTCACTTAAAGATTTAATCAAATTCCATACACGTTTCAGAGTGGGAGTGTTCAATAATTTTTGGGGCCTTTTCTCGAAAGAGAAAAGGCCCCAAAGGGAAGGGGGTGCACCAAAAGTTTATTTTCCTGAAATTACTATGAACCTCCTCATTAAAACCTTATTCTCATAGTTAATCCGCAAGAAATACACTCCACCTTTTAACCTCGGACTCAAGGTTAAAATATGGTAACCTTTATTCAGCATATACTCTCTAAACCAGACTTCTCTACCACTGACATCATATATATTGAATCTCACTACACCCATTGACGGCACCTCAAGCTCTACTCTTGCCCCTCTCTGTCTCAGCATCATTGAATTTATACTCAACACTCTGAATTCAGATATAGGTTCACCTTCTTCAACATCTATCGCGATGAAGTTAAATGTATCACTCACTCCCCAGTTTCCGACTGAATCTATTGCTTTTACATAGTATCGTATCGAATGTGCCAGGGTGTCATTTATACCTGGTATCTCTCCAATCCAAAGTCCATTACCAGAATCCGCCATACTTACCCTTGTCCACCCTGTATTATCCATTTCATAATATAACTCAACCGAATCTATTCCACTCAATGTGTCCATTACTGTGGCTTCTATATTCCAGGGACCTACCGATCTCACCGTATTTCTTATGTCAGTTACAGAATCTATTTCAGGAGCTGTAAAATCAACTCCGAAATATTCCACAGATGACCACTGGGAGTTGTTACCCGCAAGATCATAAGCCTTTACTTGCCAGGTGTGTATACCTTCATTTACAATAAAGGTGTAACTTGTATCTGAAATTGCCGAATCTGCAATACTGTTATCGATTTTTAGAACATACCTTACAGGAGTAGATTTTTCTTTATTCTTCAAAGTAATGGGCGATAACCACAGCCCTTTATTTGATTTGCTTACCCTGTTCCAATTAAATTCAACAAGTGAATCTCTAAGCCAATCCCCTTCAATTGGTGATATAGGGTGAGGAATTTGTGGGACTGTTGCATCGACGGTAAATGCAATAGTATCTGACCAAACACTCATATATCCCCGAGCGGTAACTGTCCTAATTCTTAAGAGATAGGTGGTGTCAGATGGAACATGTATTACGCATGAAGTATCAATAGTCAAAACCGAATCCCAATGTGTTCCAACAATTCCGTAGATCAGTTGATATTTAGAGGCACCTAAGACTGAATGGAAAATCACTGTCACATCATTTGAGTTTAAAATCTGGCCATTTTCTGGAAAAATTATAGATGTAGGATTGGCAGAAACTCCTATGTAACCGTCTATTGTGCCTGAAGGTAATGCCTGTGCCTGAGGACTTGAGATTATGACACCACTTAGAGTGATTCCAATAGAATCATCTGGATTTACATCAGGTTGAATACTAAATCTTAATATTCCTATCTGTGTAGAGCCAGGAGAAATAGAATCACCTACCAAACTTATCCCCACAATTTTTACAGAATCCGTAAAGGTGTTATAGTTCAGTGTGAAACCGCCAGGAAGCAATGTAAGAATTGTATCTACATCAATTTTCTCTCCTGGATAATTTACGGTAAACTGGAAACCACCTACAGGATCATCAGGATTTTCCATAAATACTACCACTTCGGCTTCTCTACCAGGATTAACTGTGTCAGAACCTGCATGTAGGAAAATGCGAGGAGGAGAAGGTAATATTCTTAGGAATCCATTACTCAGAGAGATAGGGAGCTGTGTCCCTTGAGGTGAAGAAAGCACAGGATTAGTTATGCACAAATATGCAGAATCACCGACAGCGGCATTTGGACTAACATCAAAATAAAAATTCGCAATTGGCCAATTGCCCGGAGATATTGAATCACCCTGAAAACTCACAATTAAATTAATAATTGAATCTCCCATTTGATTAAAATTCATGCTAAAACCTGAACTTAGATTATTTCCTATCTCGGCATTTGCAAAATCTAATATATTTTGATCAAAATGAAGTGTAAATTGTATCCCACCCACCGGATTCTGGTTTACTAAATTGACGGTAACACAAACATTTGTATCTCCAGGGTGGGCATTAACTGAATTAATTTGTAACAAATTTTGTCCGTTAAGTAGTCCCGAAATCACGACCAATAGAATGATAATTTTTCTCATGGCTAACTCCTGATGGGAAAATGAAGGGGGCGGCGCCAGAGGCGCCGCCCCCTTCATTCCTTACTACCTGACAAGCAGCTTCCTCACCAATCTGTGGTCTTTATCGCTCTTAACCTCAACAAAATATATACCACTCTTCAGGTTACCGGTCTCCACTCTAACTTTGTAAATTCCAGCATTGAAAACCGAATTCTCTATACTTCTCACCAATCTTCCACTTACATCATATAGATTAACAACTACGTGCATTTCTCTGGGAACTGCAAATTCCAAGAAAGAAGCACTTTTCGCTGGATTGGGGGATAGTGAAATTACATCAAATTTTTCGATTCTATTTTCGTGTGATGTTATATTTTTCCCTGAAGGATCTGATATTACAACATTCTCTATTGTAGCATCTCCGTCAAATCTGATAATTGAACCGCGACCTATGCCAATTGATGCTCCATCCAGACCCACTATTACAACTCGTAATCCACCCTTTATTTTGTTCGTGAAAATTCTCATACCGGCTAATCTATTTGTAACATGAATGCTCTCAGGTTTACCTACAAGATCAAACTGAATGCCTGAAACTAATGTGGTATTGGAAAGAATTATCTCGTTACCTTCTTTATAAAGTGCGGCATATCCTTGAGGGATACTATGTTTTCCACCTTGAAGAATTACGTTTATAATAGCAACCACATCAACAACATTCACTGTCCCATCATCATTCATATCAGCAGCCCAACGCTCGTAAGGAGTAGGTGTTGGAGGTCTAAGAATTATGATATTTATAGCTCTTACCGCATCGACTACATTAACTACACCATCTTGATTAAGATCACCTTTCCTACCTCTTATGTATAGCCATGCTCCTTCATCATCTACTGGTATCACATTGGCTCTGGGATCAGAAAGCACTGATGAGCTAAGAGATATGTATGTTGAATCTCCCAGAACGGCATTACTATCCACAGCAAAAGTCACTGTGAATACAGTATCTATTCCAGGGAGAATAGAGTCTCCTTGCATTGAAATAATAACAATTTTTATGGAATCTCCAAGATTGTTTGCACTTATACTAAAACTCGAGAGAGCTGGATTTAATTGAACGGCTTGATAAGAAATTACATTCGGATCGTAATGGATCGTTGTTTGGATTCCTGAGACAGCCGATTGATTTACTAATTCGATAGGAACAGTCACACTCTGGCCTGGGGGAGCCCAATTTGACACAACTCTTAGAGTATCATTTGTGGAAGTATTATTCTGACCGATGTAAATCCATCCATTTGCAGTTGTAAGATTAATCGGATAACCCGAAGGATTAGACAAAATTGCATTTGTTATTTTAAGGAGAGTAGAATCACCACCTTGAGCTGTTGAAGAAATTGAGAATAAAAGATTCAGAATATCACCTGAGCCAGGTGTAATCCTCTGTCCAGATGTGGAGTAAACCATTATCATCAATGTATCATTTGAAATCAAATTGTACCCAATGTTCATTAAAGATCCTCTGTTCGAAAGATACACACTATCAAAACTCAATATAGAGTGGTCGAAATATAGGCTGAACTGTAGTCCTCCAACTGTATCTGTGTTTTGCAACGTTACGGGAACAATAACCTGATCTCCAGGATTACCATGCACTGATGTGATCTGAATAGAATTACTGAGTTTTACTTCAACCTTTTTAGCCTTCCTCAATTCCTTTCTTTCCAACCTTCTGATCGGTTGAATTACACCAGAGATTTTTCCTCCTGAAAGAGCGACATTTACGATTTGAATAATATCAAGAACGTTAACTATTCCATCATCGTTCATATCAGCTGCCCATCTTTCATAATTTGTAGGTTGAGGCGGAATATGTAGTGCTATATTTACAGCTCTAACAACATCAAGAATATTCACATGTCCATCCTGATTAAGATCACCCTTTCTACCTCTGAAATAAACCCATCCATCAACAGGAGTACAAGGAATCTGATTACCAGATGTATCAGAGAGTACAACATCGAAAAGATCGAGCATAGTAGAATCACCCAACGCTGCAGAGCCAGTGATCTCAAACTTTATTTGCATTATTTCATCTGATCCTGGTGCTATCTTCTTAGCATTTGGGGAGTAAACCATCACAATTAACGTATCTTGACCAATAATATTATATCCCAGTTGCATCTGCGTGGCTCTTCCTTCCAATCTAACGCTATCAAGAATCAACTTTGTATGGTCAAACTGAATCTTAAATTGAACTCCTCCAACATTCTGGGAATTAACAAGACTAACAGGGATATAGACAGGTGAATTTGGAGCACTATTTGCTGACGACAGTTTAAGTGTATCTGAAATAAAAGTATTAGTTATACTTACACTTCGGGGTTGAGACCAGGACCCAATATTGCCATGGCTGTCCTTTGCCCGTGCTTTTACAATGTAAGTTCCAGGTGCTGTCCATATATGTGAATCGGTAACGGACTCACCTGATGAATATGGTCCGAGCCAGTTGCTGGTATCTCCATCTCCCCAATCAAACTGGATATATATATCGTCACCATCTGGGTCATTACCAGAAGCAACAAATGTAAGTGATTGTCCTACTGTTCCCGTTGAAGGACCCGAAAGGTTATTGATACTGGGGGCCGAATTGGGCTGTGTAACATAGTCTACATGAACATTATCAACTTCAATTATGTCATCTGATCCACCGAAGCCAAAAAAGCCACCAGTAAGAGGATTAGATGGCACACCTCTTCCTAATAATTGTCCATCAAGATAAGCAAATACAGTGTCTCCTTTTACCTCCATTTTTATGTGATACCACCTATTAGTCTGAAAACTCATACTGCCCTGGGCCAATATTTCGCTACTCGTTGATGAATACTGAGCAATTAAACGCCATCTGCTTGATCTCTTGCATATGTCTAACCAGTAATGACTTTTGTTGGTAGTAATATTGTTATTCGAGTAAATATAAACGTATATTCCGCCATAAGCGTCGTCCAATAGCTGAGCAATTTTGAAATCAGCTTCAAAATAATAATTGTTTAAAGTAGAGGTTCCATTTAGAAGCATTGTTGCATTCTGGTCGTGAGTCACAATTCTTTCAACTCCGTTTACAACTTGATGAGACGGCTGCCCTCCGGGATAAGGTCCTACCCAAGTATACCAACTCCAATCACTGTCATCACCGTCATCAAAATTATCACTAAAAGGCAAAGAAAAGGTATTACCACCACCTCCACTGTTTAAATCATATTTCTTCACATTTATACTACCAAATCCATCTGGATACATTGCTAAGGAGTAGCCAATATCCTGGATTTCTTGATTAGTTGAAATCCATATTATGATATGTGAATCGTTATTTGTTCCCCACTTGCTGTTCAATCTAAGATCAGTATAATGATGCTGAAATTGTGATGTAACATTCACCCAATTTGATTGTTGAACATCCACAAGATGATTTACTTCTTCTCCGACACCGGTTCTTAAAACATTGTCATTTGCATCAGAAGTACCCTTCGCAATCGCAAATGTGGCAGTTTTGTCTATATATAATTTCAACAAGCAATCTGAATAATAGCCTCCACCTCCCCACACATCTATCCTGTAAGCGTAATTACCTGAAAAATTTGACGAAAAGGAAGATGCACCATCTGCATTCAGATCATTTGTAAATGAACTGCCGTTCTGGACAGTGATAGAGTGCGGATTAACATAAATTTGATACGAGTTTATGTCAAAACTACCGAAACTATCATTATATCGAATGACTTCATACGTAATCGTCGAATCCAACGGAGAAGAAAATGCCATCCATAAATCCAGTTCTGTATCAAAATTTGTACCCCACTTGCTGTCAAGGAGAATATACATGCTGTTAGCTGTCCAGTGAGATGTCAAATTCACCCATCCCTGATTATTAAATCCATACATATTTGAACTATCTGCTCCCACACTTACTCTGTATGCAGCATTATCATCAGAAGTACCCTTCCCTATCACAATTACAGGCAACTTATTGAGATTTAATCTCAGTAATGTACTGGAGTAATAACCGCCACCACCCACAAGACGTAGCTTATACACGAATACTTTACCAGAAAACTGACTCAGGTAAGATGTAGCGCCATCATTAGTCATGAGAGCCTGCATCTGAGATTCTGTAATAGCTGTATGTGTTAGATGCACGGTAAATTGGTTTTTTGTTATTACCATACCGTGCAAATACATGCTCCACACCAGTATTCCAACTACTGATGCTATTTTTACCAACTTCTTCATAGCTCACCTCCTAAAAATTTGCATACGAATTTTGCAATTTCCCTGCCATACAGAATCAAAGTTAGAACTAATTTCGGAAGTGTGGATTATTGCGAATTTCAAACAATAGTGTTCGTCATTCCATTTCCCAGATTGGGAAATTGTTTCCCAATCTGGGAAATGGAATTTTATATATGGAATCCCTGACACTGGGCAAAAGTATTTTCTTACTTTAAAATAAAAAAATGCAGGAGTTGGTTTTAGTATTATTTCTCTTACAATATTTGGGGAATAGATTTAACGGGATTTATGTCTTACATGAGTTTTCTATCGCCAATGCTAAAATCGCTTCTGCATTTGTTGACAAAAGTAATCATGTACATATTCTGATAAGTACCCTGGCTTCGGTTAGATCATACAACATAAAGGGACAGGTAGAATGGATCAAACCTGGAGTAAAATATTTTGGTAACTATGACAGAACTTATAAATTCAGAACTAATTTTATTACTCTGACTAAACCACTCTCATCGAATAGCCTTATTGTTTTCTCTGTAGATATCAGAAATGGAAAAACAAGAGACAGCTTGGTATTTGTCGGAAAAGGACTGTACCCGATGGCTCAAGGGTTAAGAGGCAATTATTTTATTCTTAGAGAGAGACAAAACACTCCTTATGATGAACCTTTAATGCATGTCTTCAAATTAAACGATAGGGGGAAAATGACACTTTGTCCCCCCGTCAGAGCTGGTTTCATAGAGAAAACATCAAATTTTTGGAAGGATGATTTAATCATACTCGATATGTGGGCACCAATGAATTTCGAGAACCCCTCAAGGGCTGGAATTATTGACTCACATGTAGGAGCTGCTTTGATCTCCACTTCAACGGGATTGGTCTTAAATAGATTTATGATACCCTTCGAAGGATTTGCATATTCTTATGTAATATACTCTCCAGAGAAACTAAATTCGTTTATCCTCTCCTACAGGGGAAACTTCAGAAATTTGGAGCAATTTTCTGGCTTCTATGAGATCTCTTTACCCACCTTTCGGGAAATACATCATTGGGAAATCAAAGGAAATATTTACCCAACACCCATTATGCTAAACGGAAGATTTATTGCCGGTGTTGATGTACAGAATAAAACAGTCATAATCATAGATGCAGACTCTTTTAAAATTATGAGACGGTTAGGTTTTGAAAAATATTTGATGCCATTAGAGTTGTATTGGGGGCATTTAACAAAACGTAGGGGAATAACTGTCTCCGGGAGTATGGATGTAAATCACGATGGGATTGATGACCTTGTTGTGATTTATCATCAGATATACGCAAGCACAGACCCTGTGTGGGCTAATATACACAATACCAGAGGGAAAGTAATTGGTAATACCTATTTATTTGTTATTTTGGGGCCAGATTACAAAGAAATTTACCCATTAGTATTACCATTGAGTAGCGATTTACCTGCTGTTAAGCTTATACCGTGGAAAAACATATTGATATTATTTTCATATTCTGACGCAAAGGTAACGGTTTACAGATTGTTCTGAATATGTTAAATTTCATCTTCGTTTTAATATCAGGAGGACTATTTTTTAAATCCACATGGATAAATATCTTCCATCCACTTGTTTATAGCTACGAATATAAGGACACTGCGTATATTCTCACAACCGACGGTTTTCTCTTCCCACTTGTCTGGAGTATTAATCACAGTGGATTGTCATTTCATTTACTCGATTCAACTGATTTACATGTAAAGGATGTGTGTTGCGCTGATTTTGATGGAAATAAATTATGGATAGGCTCGGCAGATGGGGCATTTGTATTCTACAGGAATCAAACTTTCAAATTATCTAACGGAGAAGTAATGGATGTCACTCACGTTGGGAGCAGAGAGTATTTCCTACAGCCCGGGCTTATCTATGAAATTATGGATTCTAAAAAAGTGATCATTCCAAATGTAAATGGAAAATTTTTGTTTACAACAGGTGACTCCACAGTTCTGGTCTCAGGGAATGGAATTCTATCTGTTTTGAGTGATTCAAACAAAATATTGTACAAAGATCTGAGTTTTAATTACTATTTCTGGGATAAAGAGAAAAAGATAAATCCACATTTTTCAGTTAAATTAGCGGCAAACGGGGATTCCGGTACACTTATATATCTCGGATTCGACAAAGTATCTAAAAAATCAAAACTTATCTATCTAAAGGAGGACCGAAGGAAGATAAAACACCTGACGGTAAATGGTTTACTATCTTTTATCATATTTGACAACGGTAATTTCTTGGTATTCTTTGAAAGGAGCGGAATAACCTTCCTGAAGGTGTTAAGTGAGAGCAACCTTCAGCCAGTGGATTCATTCAGGTTTCAGTTTTATTTATCTGAAGTTGACAAAATATACGACAATTATTGGTTTATTCTTTCATATGGAGGAGCCTCATATTTATTTAAAGGAACGAATTTTCACAAGTTTTATAACAATCTTTATTGGACAGATATGTACAGGATATTTTCAGGGGGAAAGCTCATTGATTTTGACAAAGATGGAGACAAAGACCTGCTACTACTCGTCACTTCCAATGTAAATGAGGATATATATCAAAAGGCCTGGGGAATACTACTCCTTGAAGACAAGGTCCCTGAGCATCTTAATTACGCATTATCACTGTACAATAAGGCCAAAGAATACAATAACTTTCTTAAATGTGATGAGGGATTAAAGGATCTTGACCTTGCCCTTGAAATCTTCAGTATCATACTTCCGGATAGCTTATCATCTGGATTTAGATTGAGAGAATCTATATATCAAAAAGTTTATTTAAAAGGAAAATTAAAGCAGATTATCACGGCCTTTCTCTATCTTTCACTCCTGGTATTACTCCCTTTTAGTCTCTTTGTTCTCTTCTATGTTAAGTACAACAGAGAAAAGGAACTAACTAAAACTATTCCATCTGCTGAAACTATTGGGATAATACTGTCAATGGACATTTTTCATAAATTTTCGTCGAAGTGGCACCCCATTATATTGGACAGTACTCTTTTGTATAAAAAAAGCGACGAGATCCTCAATGAGATTGAGGAAATTCTGAGAATTCTACATATGCCAAAGGTTAAATACGATTTCAAAGAAGCACCAAAGGAATGGAGGCACATCTACAAGGCACTCTTATCAACACTACTTAGACTGAGATCATACATAAAACTCTACAAAAAATTTCCTATAGGCAAGAAATACTATGCAAATAGAATCAAGGAAAGTATAAAAACGATAGGAGAATTAAGAAGCTCTTTTAAGGAACTATCAGAATCGGCGAAAGAAGATGTTGTAACC
>JALSOD010000185.1 GCA_026986655.1 Caldifarciminota bacterium
AACCTTTCTGACTTTCAGTGCAACGTTATTTTCTGCTTTCACTCTTGTGGGAATGCCAGGATTCTTCTACACCCACGGAATTGGCTCATGGACTTTTATCGCAATTGCTGACACTTTCATGGCACTCATGGTGCCCCTTGTGGGCTACAGGATATGGAAGGCGGGTAAAGTGTTTGGATTTGTCACACCCGCGCAGTTTCTTGGTGAAAGGTATGAATCCAGATCTGTGCTCTACATTGCAGTTGTTGTGCAGTTCCTTTTTCTTCTTCCCTACATGTCCATTCAGGCGATCGGGATTGCAAAGTTGCTACAGAGTGCGGCAGGAATTCCATATCTCATTGGACTCATCATCGCTCTCATCGCCACCTATATTTACATTGAGACAGGTGGAATGCGCGCCGTTGCCTGGACAGACGCGATACTTGCTCTCACCCTTTTTATCGGCGCTTACGCAGTTAGCCTGTGGTTTCTTGGTAAACATTTTGGCTCCCTTTCAAACATGTTCCATCGGGTTTACCGGGTTAAAAAGGACCTTCTCACAATTCCGGGACCCAGGCATCTTTTCACAACAACCATGCTGATTTCATTTTTCATAATGATTTTTGCAATGCCAGCCACTCAATTTCAACTAACAACCCGTTACTTTATCGCAAAAGATGTAAAAACCTTGAAAAAATCGATGATAGGGATGGCGATTTTTGCCTCCTTCGTTCTTTTCCCATCCATGATTCTTGGAATAGGAGCTGCTTATGTGTGGCCACATCTGAAAAGCGGTGATATGGTCCTTGGTAGAGTTTTATCTGAACTTTCACCTCTCCTCATAGTAATCGGTATCATTGCTGTATTCGCCGCCGCACTCTCGACCATAGATTCACAGCTTTTACTTCTGTCGTCCCTCTTTACCCGTGATGTTGTTCTGGAATTAAAGGGTGAACTCTCTATGAAAGAGAAGCTCAGGATAAACAGAATAGTTGTCCTTGTGCTGTCTCTCATAATATTTTTTATCTCACTCAACCCTCCAAAACTCATTGTTCAGCTATCCATACTTTCATTTGCCGGGACGTTACAGATTCTCCCAGCAATGCTTGGCGCACTTTATTGGAGGCGTGCAACTGGCACGGCCGCAGCGTGGTCAACTGTTGTGGGTATTTTGGCCCTTGTCCTCCTGAAATTTTTCAAACTCCACATAAACCTCCACGGATGGCACCCCGCTATCTGGGGTCTTGTAGTGGCCACGATTGTATTTGTTGTCATATCTCTCCTTACTTCACCACCTTCCGATAAAGGTAAGACTATCTTTGAAACCATTGCTGGTGAAAATGAGTAAAATTCTCATTGTTGGACCCGGAGCAATTGGCTCTATTGTAACCTATCTTCTTTCACAGTCTGGATATCATGTTGAGATTTTTCATTACTCAGAAGAGCGAGCACGGATTATCAATGAAAATGGAATTGTTTTGAAACTTCCCAATGATGAGGAAACACTGATTAATCCAAAAGTCATCACACCCCAGGACAAAGGTGATTTCGATGCTGTAGTTTATACGACCAAATCCTATCAACTCGAAGACGCTCTGAAGCTAACTTTGAAGAGATTCAGAACCGAAACGTATCTTTTTCTCCAGAATGGTCTGCGACACGTTGAAATAGTCGCGAACTACATCGATGAAGTTGAGAAGATTTTCTTTGGTGTAACTACCTTTGGCGGATTCAGAATTAATGATAATACTATTCAGGTCGCTTCTATTGATGGTGAAACCATTGTCTCACCATTCAAAGAGTCAGTTCCCTTGCCCGAAACTTTCCGTGTTAAGTGGATAAAGTATCACCCGGATTACAAGTCAATTTTGTGGTCCAAAGCGTTGATTAACGCAGCAGTCAATCCAATGACAGCCATTCTTGAGGTAAGAAACGGCGAGCTCGCGAGACCCGGCCACTGGAAGATAGTCAAAAATGCTGTAAAGGAAATTTTGAAAGTTGTCCAGGCCCTCAATATCGAGCTTACCATTAGCGATCCCGAGGAATACGTTCTTGAAGTCATCAAAAAGACCGCTCTGAATAAATCCTCTATGCTTCAGGACATAGAAAGCGGTAGAAGAACGGAAAATGACTACATTACAGGCTATATTCTGGAGATTTCCCGGAGACTGGGGATTGATATGCCTGTGAATGAGGCCTTATATAATTTAGTCAAGGTTAAAGAAGGAGAGAGTAGATGAAGGTTATCCTTGTTCACGCATCGAAAGTCTCGTATACACCTGCCCAGAAAGGACTCGATAATCCCGACCCAACACCTGAGAGCGGGGAGTTTGAGAACCTTGTGATGGCCTTTGTTCATGTTGAGAAGGAGGATGAAGAGAAAACATCGAAGGTTGTCACAAATCTAATTAAAAACATTAAATGGCTTTGCGGTAAACTGGGCACTAAAAGGGTGTTACTTCACTCATTTGCCCACTTATCAAAAAGCAAAGCTTCCCCTGAGTTCTCAAGAGAAGTGCTACAAAAGGCCAGG
>JALSOD010000186.1 GCA_026986655.1 Caldifarciminota bacterium
CGCGCCCAGTATGGATACCCCTATTTTTTTACTCATTGCTCCTCTATTAACTCCTTGTGTAATATTTGAACTGCCTTCTCAACGAGGTTTCCTGAAACAACAAAAGAGATATTGTATTCGGATGACCCCTGAGAGATTGCTATGACATTAATTCCGTTCTTTCCTGTAATAGTGAAAATTCTCCCTGCTATGCCGGGAGTTCCTCTCATTCCAGCCCCTACAACCGAGATGATGGCGACATTATCTATTTTCTCAACTCCTTCAATATCACGGTGCAGTATTTCGAGCTCAAACTCATTCTTTAAGGCATCAACAAGATTTTGAGCCTCTTCTTTCCTGACGACAAAGCAAATATTTTGCTCTGAGGAGGACTGGGAAATCATTAATACATTTGCCCCCTTTTCCCATGCAGTCTTGAAGACCCTTGCAGCTATTCCGGGAACCCCAAGCATTCCCCTGCCCGTAACATTTAGAAGTACGAGGTCTTTGATATAGGTTATAGATTTAACCACATCCTTGTTTTCCACAGGGGTTTTTGTTATAAGTGTCCCATTAAAGTCCGGGTTGAATGTATTCAGAATTCTAACCGGGATACCTTTTTCCATAACGGGTAAAAGTGACCTTGGATGCATAACTTTTGCCCCATAATAGGAGAGTTCAGTGACTTCTATGAAGGACAACTCTTTGATTGGACGAGCATTCTTGACAATCTTTGGATCAGCCGTCATCACACCGTTAACATCAGTCCATATCCAGACTTCTTTTGCACCCAGGAGACTCCCCAGGAATGTTGCTGTAAGGTCACTGCCACCTCTTCCAAGGGTTGTTGTTAGACCTTCGGGCGTTTTTCCAATGAAACCTGTTATAACTGGAATGGCCCCTTCCCTCATTGATGGCATCACCAACTTTTCAAGCTCTTTACGAGTGTGCTTTTCGATGGGGCATGCGTTACCGAAATTCCTTGATGTGACTATAAATGAATCGGCGTCGAAGTAGCGGGCTTTTATTCCCAATTTATTGAGATAAGAAGCGAAGATTCTCACGTTCATCTTTTCACCGAAAGATGTTATTGCATCCATAGCCCTGGGGGTGACCTCACCGAGAACTTCAATTGCTTTCCAGATGTTCAGGAGAGAATCCATGAATTTTGAAATTTCGGCTATTAAATCCTTTTCATTGCCCATCAAGACGTTAATTGTTGAAAGGTGTTTTTCTTTTAATTTTTTATGGGTCTCGAGATACCCCTGCATATCACCTATTTCAGCCTGTTTTGTCCCTCTAATTAGCATGTCAGTTACCCCGGACATGGCAGATAGCACGAGGACGGGATTTCTATCCAGATTCTTTTTTACAATGTTTGCGACCCTTTCGAGCATTTCAGGACTACCAACCGATGTTCCTCCAAATTTCATCACAATCATGGTTATTTCTCCAGTATTTGTTCAAGCTTTTTCTTGATATCACCCAAATCTGGGTCGACATTTATAATTTGATTCTTGAATTTCTCTTTGAAACTCTCAATTTTTCCTGTGTGAATCTTCTCTACAATTTCCGGATCCTTCAAAAGATTGCCCGTTAGAACGAGTACAACTTTCTGGTCTCGAGATATTATCCCCTTCTTCAAAAGTTTACGAAGGCCTGCGAGACTCGCTGCAGAGGCAGGTTCACACCCTATACCGATTGCATCAAGATCAGCTTTGGCTTCAAGTATTTCAAGATCCGAGACACTCTCTACCACTCCATCAGTAAAAATTATACTGTCCCGGGCCTTCTCGAAATTTACCGGATTTCCAATTCGAATTGCTGTTGCCACGGTTTCAGCCTTCAATGGTGCAAATATTTTGAAATTTTCCATGAAACTTTTATAAAATGGGGCTGCTCCATCTGCCTGAATTGTTGCAAGGCGTGGAATTTTATTGATTATTCTGGCCTCTTTCAGTTCTCTCAGGGCTTTACCAAATGCCGACGTATTCCCGAGATTTCCACCGGGGAGAACGATCCAATCGGGTGATTCCCAATTTAATTGGGATAAAATGTCGATTATAATTGTTTTCTGGCCTTCAAGCCTGATGGGATTCATCGAGTTGAGGAGATAAATTCCCATATCCTGGGAGATTTTGATGACGATTTTCATGGCATCGTCGAAGTCGCCCTTGATCTGGAAGATTGTTGCTCCATATGCGAGTGCCTGCGCAAGTTTACCTGTGGCAACCTTTCCTTGTGGTAAAAAGACGATGGCCTTTAGCCCGGCTCTCGCTGCATAGGCGGCCAACGAGGCCGATGTATTCCCTGTTGAGGCACATGCAACAGATTTAAAACCCAATTCTTTTGCAAAAGAAATTCCTACGGTCATACCTCTATCTTTGAATGAGCCTGTTGGATTTTCTCCCTCATGCTTTGCGTATAGTTTTTCCATATCTGCGATAGCAGGAGGTAGCTGATATAGGTTCGTTCTGCCTTCAGGATAGGTCACAGGGTTTCTTACATCAAAAACAAATTCTCTGTACCTCCA
>JALSOD010000187.1 GCA_026986655.1 Caldifarciminota bacterium
CCAGAATGGGATTGTCTTGAGATTAAAATCAGAATCCATTAACTTTTACAGCAGAAATGCACGTGGTGTAAGACTCATGAGAGTTAAAGAAGGAGATTTTATCGTAGATGCTGCAGTAATTAGAAAGACAGGTGAAGAAGGATGAACATAATTTTTGCCATTTTATTGAGTTTTTCTCCGGGCATCCCCTTTAATGGATCACCAATAGTTCGCAATACTATGATGTCCCTTATCGTTCCCGGGTCTTCACAAATTCTTTACGGTTCTAAAATTAAGGGATATGCCTTCGTTGCCACCGAGGTAGTCGGTATACTTGGTAAATTTTACTATGATCATCTTGCCGATGTGACGCGTGATAAGTATAAGATTTTTGCGTACATAGAGGCTGGCGCCGATCCACAAAATGGAAATGAAGATTACTGGTACGCTATCGAAAGACGGAAAAGCAGAGATGACTTCATACAGTATCTCTGGAGACAGGCAAGGAGTTTGTATCCCACAGACCCGGACAAACAGCAGGAGTATGTAAATTCTCATCTCGTATCAGGTTCCTGGAGCTTCCCAACCCTTGACTCGTGGTTTCTTTACAGAAAGATGAGGCGTGATGAAAGAGCTTACGCTGACGATGCCAGTGTCATGGTGGGAGTTATCATTGCCAACCACATTTTCTCTGCCCTTGATGCGTTTATATCAACAAAATTGGCATCAAGGAAGGTTAGCTTAAAAACCCATATCGGGTTGTACAATTCGACTGTGTCCTTAAATTTCAGGTTCTAACATGGGGGGATTTGACTTTAACAGATACTGGAAGGAAAGACGGGAGCTTGTAAACAGGGGGTTGGATAAATTCCTGCCCGCGGATAGCCCGGGGCCACAGATTTTAACAGAAGCAATGAGGTACACTCTCTTTGCTGGAGGGAAAAGACTCAGGCCTCTTCTTGCAATTATTGGATATGAACTTTCAGGTGGTAATGACCTCGAAAACGAACTACTCCCGGTCGCCTGTGGCATAGAAATGATTCATACTTTTTCTTTAATACACGACGACCTCCCAGCGATGGACAACGACGATTTCAGACGCGGAAAACCAACAAATCACAAGGTCTTTGGAGAAGCTATTGCTATACTTGCTGGAGATGCCCTCTTTGGACACGCATTCTACGTAATGGTTCGTTCCACGGCACCCTCGGAGCGCGTTATTGAAACCATAAGAGAAATCACAGATGCAATCGGGCTCGACGGCATGCTTGGAGGTCAGGTTGCGGATGTAACTGGTGAAAAGAAGCCACCTTCAAAGGAACTTGTCCAGTACATCCATTCGAGAAAGACGGGAAAATTCATCAGAGCTTCACTCAAAGTGGGGGGAATCATAGCTGGTGCGGACACGGGAACCATTAAAGTTTTTCATGAAGTTGGTGAAAAAATTGGGCTCACTTTCCAGATTGTGGATGACATTCTTGATGAAATTGGGGAAAAGGATAAACTCGGTAAAAGTGTAGGAAAGGACAGAGAAAGCGGGAAGCAAACTTACGTGCGCATTTACGGACTCGAGGAGGCGAAACACCGAGCTAAAGAGCTTGCGGAAAGTGCCATTGAACAGATCAACTCTCACTTCGGAGTGGAGAAAGGTCTGCCCCTAATTTCACTTACAAAATTCATCGTTGAGAGGAACTTTTAAGCATTGAACGCATTTGTTGAGATTTTCACTAACAAATATTTCGTGGTCCCCCTTGTTACAGGAATTCTCGCGCAGACGTTTAAGTTCTTTCTATACTGGTTTATCAATAAAAAGCCCGATTTTCGCTGGTTTTTCTACACGGGAGGGATGCCAAGTGCACATTCGGCATCTGTAATGGCACTTTCCACCATAGTGGGATTTAACAAAGGTTTTGATTCCGCCCTTTTTGGCATAACATTATACTTCAGTCTGATAGTAATGTATGATGCGGCAGGACTAAGAAGAGCTGCTGGAATGCAGGCAAGAGTCATTAATCGTATGGTAGAAGAATTGAAGATTGCACACAAAATTAGAGAAGAAAGGCTTCGTGAACTTCTGGGACACACGCCTTTTGAAGTCCTGGTTGGAGCCCTGCTTGGAATTCTTGCCGGTATCGTGATGAGGTGAAACTATGAATATTTATCATTTAATCTATCAGCTCGCATTTTTCACACCGCCACTGCTTTTGGCCTTGACACTCCATGAGTACGCCCATGCTTATAGTGCGTATAAACTTGGTGACCCTACGGCAAAAATCATGGGTAGATTAACTCTTGACCCGTTTAAACACATCGATATAATAGGGCTAATCATGCTGTTTCTCGTCCATATCGGATGGGCGAAACCTGTCCCTGTCAACTACAGCAACCTGAGAAATCCCAGAAGGGATGTGATGATAGTTGCTTTTGCAGGTCCCCTGATGAATCTTTTCTCTGCCGTCATTGGTGGATTACTTTACCGTTATCTGAGCCATCTTGCATTACCTTCATACCTCGCACCAATAAATGATATG
>JALSOD010000188.1 GCA_026986655.1 Caldifarciminota bacterium
TCGCACCCCGCCCCCCCCCCACTAAAGATAACTACAAAACTTGATGTAATTATTGAACACCATGAAGGTCGGACATTGACAGGATTATTTCAAGAGATTCAAAATCTCCCCTCCTGAAAAGAGGGATTAAGGGGGGATGATAAGAGTCTTAAAAATTCCCCCTCGTCCCCTTTTTTCCAAAAAGGGAATTTTGAGACATCATATAAAGATGTGGTTAACTATTAAAAATCACTACCAATCAGCCATTGGAATCTTTATCCCAAATTTTCTGGCTGTTTCCTTTGCTTCATCGTAACCCGCGTCAACGTGACGCACGATGCCGGTTCCAGGATCATTTGTCAGGACGCGCTTTAGGCGAGCATCCATCATTTCACTACCATCTGCAACAATCACCTGTCCAGCGTGTAAAGCGTACCCGATACCCACTCCACCACCATGGTGAAAGCTAACCCAGGAGGCCCCAGAAACTGCATTAAGGGCAAAATTCAAGAGAGGCCAGTCTGCAATTGCATCTGAGCCATCTTTCATGGCCTCCGTTTCCCTATTCGGTGACGCAACAGATCCTGTATCAAGATGGTCTCTTCCAATCACAATCGGTGCTTTTACCTTTCCCTCTCTTACAAGTCTGTTGAATAAGAGACCTGCTTTGTCTCTCTCCCCGTATCCGAGCCAGCAAATTCTTGCGGGTAGTCCCTGGAATTCAACCCTTTCACGAGCCATCTTGATCCATCTTACCATGTGCTCCTTTTCCGGGAAGAGTTTAATCAGCTCTTCATCAATCGTATATATGTCTTCTGGGTCACCTGAAAGAGCGGCCCATCTGAATGGTCCCTGACCTTCACAGAATAGAGGTCTTATGTATGCAGGGACAAATCCAGGATATTTCCATGAGCCGTCGGGATTCTTTATCTCTTCTTCTTTTATGTATCCACCGGCAAGTGCATTTCCACGGAGGTTATTCCCATAATCAAAAGTCTCGGCTCCTCTTTTCTGAAGCTCTATCATTAGTTTTACATGTTTTGCCATTGTTTTGTAAGATCTCTGGAGGTATTCGTCAGGGTTGGTCTTTCTGAGTTCAAGCGCCTGTTTATATGTCAGGCCTTCAGGAATATATCCATTCAATGGATCATGGGCTGAGGTCTGGTCTGTCAGCAGGTCCGGGGTTATTCCCCTCTCAACAAGTCTCTCAAGAAGGGTGACCACGTTACCGATCCACACAATGCTTTTTGCAATTCCTTTTTCCTTGTATTCAAGAGCCCTATCGATGGCAGCATCCAGGTTGTGCTCTATTTCATCCAGATAGCGGGTTCTAAGTCTCTTTTTTGCCCTCTCTTCGACAACTTCTGCTGCAAGGTATGTAGCATTGTTCATTGTTGCGGCCAGTGGTTGTGCCCCACTCATACCACCACATCCACCCGACACGATGAGTTTACCTCTCAGGTCGTTGACACCGAATCTCTTGCGACCGGCTGCTGCAAATGTTTCGTATGTACCCTGCAGAATTCCCTGAGTTCCAATGTAAATCCATGAACCAGCTGTCATCTGTCCGTACATTATGAGACCAAGTTTTTCAAGTTTGTGGAAGTAGTCCCAGTTCGCCCATTTGGGCACAAGGTTAGAATTTGCGATGATAACCCTTGGGGCCCATTCGTGTGTTTTGAAAACTCCAACTGGTTTGCCTGACTGAACAAGAAGGGTTTCATTTGGTTCAATTTCGAGCAATGTTTTGACGATCGCCCAGAAGGCATCCCAGTTTCTCGCTGCTTTACCCGAGCCTCCATAGACAATAAGCTCTTCTGGAATCTCCGCAACTTCTGGATCGACGTTGTTCATCAGCATTCTGAGGGCTGCTTCGGCGTGCCAATCCTTTGCGTGGAGCTCCGTTCCCCTCGGAGCCTTTACGGTTTTTGGCTTCGTTTTAAGCATTTCATAAAGATCCATTGTCTCTCACCTCCGATATAATTTATAATGCTTCCCGATGATAACATCAACAGAAAAATTGAGAAATAGTTTGAAAAATCAAGATGTGTATCTCGTTGACGAACAGCTTTCACTGCTCGAGCTCTATATTGAAAATATTAAAAAGTGGTCAAAGAGAACCACCATAGTCTCGAAAAGGATAGATGAAGCCCGCCTTTTTGGGCTGCTTTTCGATTCTCTTGTTATTTTGAATGATGTTAAGGGAGAGAAAGTGGCGGATCTTGGCTCAGGTGCGGGATTCCCTGGAGTGCCACTTGCCATAGTTCGGAAGGATTTACAGATTACACTCGTGGAGATCGTACGGAAAAAATGCATTTTTCTTGATTACGTGACCGGTGCGCTTGGATTAAAAAATATCAGTGTATTTTGTAATTCGTGGGATAAACTCGAACCTGGATTTGACACGGTTGTATCTATGGGTACAGGGTTTGATGAGATAAAGTGTGTAGCGAAGCGAGTTTTAAAAGCAGATGGACAGATGATTTATGTAACAACGAAGTCGGACAGATGCAGCAGAAAGGTAAGGA
>JALSOD010000189.1 GCA_026986655.1 Caldifarciminota bacterium
GGCCGGTCATGCAATTGTTACAAGGATGCTACCCGGTACCGACCCTGTTCATAAAGTTACAATTATTCCACGAGGTCGCGCCCTCGGTGTGACCCAACAACTTCCAATCGATGATAGACATATTTATTCGAAGGAATACCTGAAAAATCAGCTCGTAATCCTCATGGGTGGTCGGGTTGCTGAGCAGTTGGTATTTAACGAGCTCACAACTGGTGCGGGAAATGACCTTGAACGTGCGACAGAACTTGCAAGAAAAATGGTTTGTGAATGGGGAATGTCCGAAAAACTTGGACCTGTAACCTTTGGAAAGGCGGAGCAGGAAGTATTTATTGGTCGTGAGCTTGCCATGAAGAAAAATTACTCTGAAGAAATTGCAGTTCTCATCGATGATGAGATCAGGAAATTTGTTTACGATGCTGAGGAAACAGCAAAAAATATCTTAACAGCTAACATTGATAAGCTACACCTGGTAGCTCAGACATTATTAGAAAAAGAGACAATAACCGGCGATGAACTTGATGAACTTCTTGGTCTAAAAGACAACCATCGGGAGGAGAAAAAGCCCGAAACTGTTGAGAATCCAGTTGAAGAGCCCAAGACTGTTGATGAAATATTAGAAGATCAGAAATGAGGAGGATCTTACTCGGAATAGCCGGAGGAACCGGTTCTGGGAAAACAACAGTGGCAAGGAGGATCGAGCAGGAGATGGGTGTCGAAAATGTCACAATTATTCCTCAGGATGCGTATTACAAAGACAGAAGCGATCTTGATTTCGAGGAGAGGAAGAAACTGAATTACGATCACCCGGACGCCTTTGATAACGAACTTCTAAAAAAACACCTTATGGATCTCCGTGAAGGTAAACCCATCGAGATGCCGATCTACGATTATGTTTTACACCTAAGGAAAAAAGAAACCATCAGGGTGGTCCCCGGTAAGATCATCATCCTTGAAGGAATTCTTGTACTCTATGATCCTGAAATCCGATCATTGATGGATATTAAAATCTACGTTGACACACCAGACGACATCAGGTTTATTCGCAGGTTAAAAAGGGATATCCGGGAGCGTGGGAGAGATATGGATTCTGTGATCGAGCAGTATCTTACAACTGTTCGTCCCATGCACCTGGAATTTGTTGAGCAGACCAAAAAATACGCGGATATAATCATCCCGGAGGGGGGATTCAACAACGTGGCAATAAACCTTGTGGTTCTTTCACTATATCATAAACTTGGTACCTATACCAAGGGGGTCGAACGAGATGATTGACTGGAAAGAATTTGATGAGATATGGAGTTTTCTCGTTGAATACAAGCCCAGACTGGAGTTTGCTGAAATCTATAAGCCTCCAGTCAACGTGTTTGAAACAGATGAAAAATATGTAATTCAGGTAGCATTACCTGGCGTGGAAAAGCAAGACGTTCGTGTTGAATATAGAGATGGTGTTTTAAAAGTTTACGGCATAAGGAAAGATTACTGCGAGGAGAACCAAAGGAAATTCCACGTGGTTGAAATCACTTATGGTCCATTTGAAAGGAAAATCTTCATCGGTGAGCAGGTTGATGTTGAAAAAATTGAGTCGCAACTCAAAAATGGCCTTTTGATCATAGATGTCCCGAAAAAGGTTTATAAATTCAGAGAAATAGAAATCGAAAAGGGAGAATAATATGGAACAGAATCCTTTGTTGCCAGAAAATAGTTTAAAAATACCGGAGGAACTTCCCGTTTTACCCATCAAAGGTGGGGTCCTTTACCCCAACCTAATGGCTCCACTCGTTTTAACAAACGAGAGGTCTCAAAAATTAATAGATGATGCCCTGAGCAAAGACAGATTGATTGCTGCAGTTGCTCAGAAGAGTGAGGACGTCGAGAATCCGGGCCCGCAAGATTTATACTCGTTCGGTACCGCCGCCCTGGTACTCAGAATGATTAGAACTCCAGACGGTGCAATGAGAGTAATGGTTCAGGGGTTAAAACGAATTAGAATTATCCAATACACACAGACCGAGCCTTATCTTGTCGCTAGAATTGAGGAAATTGAAGAGGAAGAAAAAGACACGGTCGAGATTCAGGCGTTGAAGAACAACGTCCTCCAGATGTTTCAGCAAATTGTGAAATTCTCTCCCTACCTTCCGGATGAATTCGCCGTAATGGCTTTAAACATAAAAGAGCCCGGAAAATTAGCCGATTTCATTGCTTCTTATATGAATTTCTCCGTCCAGGATAAACAGGCAATCTTAGAAGCTGTGGATCCAGAAGATAGATTAAAGAAATTACTCCCTCTCCTCAGCAAGGAACTTGAAGTTGCAAAACTATCTGCTGAAATCCAGGAAAAGGTAAAGCAGGAAGTTGACAAGGGGCAACGCGAATACATTTTGAGAGAGCAGCTCAAAGCCATACAAAAAGAACTTGGAATGCTCGATGAAAAGCAACGTGAGATCAACGAACTGCGGGAGAAAATCGAGAAAGCTGGAATGCCAGAAAATGTCAAAGAGGTCGCACTGAAAGAGCTTGACAAACTATCAAAGATGATGGTCGGTTCTCCTGAATACACTGTGGTCAGGAACTACCTCGACTGGCTCATAGAACTTCCCTGGAGCAAAGAAACAGAGGACAATCTTGACCTGAGGAGGGCAAGGAAGATCCTTGACGAGGACCACTTTGATCTCGAGAAGGTGAAAGAAAGAATTATTGAATTCCTTGCAGTCAGAAAATTAAAATCCGATACAAAGGGACCAATTCTCTGCTTCGTGGGTCCTCCCGGTGTGGGTAAAACCTCACTGGGTCGTTCAATTGCTCGTGCTCTCGGTAGAAAATTTGTAAGAATTTCATTGGGCGGTATAAGGGACGAGGCGGAGATCAGAGGACATCGTCGCACCTATGTTGGAGCTTTACCTGGAAGAATCATTCAAGGAATAAAACAGGCAGGATCTAAAAATCCGGTTTTCATGCTTGACGAGATAGACAAAATTGGTGCCGATTTTAGAGGAGATCCGGCATCTGCCCTGCTTGAAGTGCTCGATCCAGAGCAAAATTACGCATTTAGTGACCACTACCTTGAGGTTCCATTTGACCTCTCAAAAGTGCTTTTCATCACAACTGCAAACGTTACCGCCACCATTCCACCTCCACTTCTTGACCGTATGGAAATTATCGAAATCCCGGGTTACGTTGACATTGAGAAACTTAAAATTGCCGAAAATTACCTGATACCGAGGCAGAAGAAAGAAAATGGACTTGAGAAATACAACATCATCTTCCAGAAAAAAGCCATAATGAAAATTATCCGAGAATATACTCGCGAGGCAGGCGTCAGGAATCTCGAGCGCAAGATAGGGGGAGTAATGCGTAAAATCGCAACTCTCGTTGCTGAAGGCAAGCTGAAGGATTCAAAAATTATTATCACACCCAAAAAGGTTGAAAAGTTCCTTGGTCCCCCCCTCTATTTCTCAGAGGTCAAAGAGAGGAAAGGAGAGCCTGGAGTCGTAACAGGGCTTGCCTGGACACCAACAGGTGGAGATATTCTATTCATCGAAGCCCTTAAAATGCCCGGTGGCAAAAATTTACTACTCACAGGACAACTGGGTGATGTGATGAAAGAATCCGCCGAGGCAGCTCTCTCGCTTGTTCGTTCAAAGGCAGAGACTCTTGGTATCGACCCCAAATTTTACGAAAAGTACGACATTCACATTCATGTTCCAGAAGGTGCCATTCCTAAAGATGGCCCATCAGCTGGAATTGCTATCTTCACAGCACTTGTTTCTGCTCTCACCGGTGTGCCTGTTGATACAGAGCTCGCCATGACAGGTGAAATTACACTTAGAGGAAAGGTTTTACCTGTAGGTGGCATCAAGGAAAAAGTTATCGCCGCCAATAGAGCAGGTATAAAGAAGGTCATTCTGCCAGAATGGAACAGAAAAGATCTTCTGGAGGTTCCCGAATATGTAAAAAAGGAACTTGAATTCCACTTTGTCGAGCACGTGGATCAGGTTCTGGAGGTAACATTTGGTGACAAACTTAAGAACAGAAACACGAGGTAGTAGCTGGGTAGAGACCCTTGAGCTCGACCGCATATTCGAAGCACAAAATTTGATTACACTTTTTAGACTGGTGCTTCTGCCATTCGTCCTCATAAGTCTGTGGCACTTAAAGATTAGACAATTTCTTGGACTTCTGACACTTGCCGGGATCTCAGACGTCCTTGACGGCTATATTGCAAGAAAAACCGGTCGGGTGACACGAATAGGTCAGCTGCTTGATCACCTGCTGGATAAAATCCTCGTTATCTCCATAATCTTCATTCTTTACTTTAAATGGAACTTCCCATTCTGGGCATTCGGGATCATTGTCCTGAGAGAGGCTGGGGCAATCCTCATCGGCTGGCTACTTTTAAAAAGATATAAACTTGTGGCAAAATCAAATGTTCTTGGGAAACTGGCCGGTGTTTCGTTCTTCCTTCTAACATTTGCATACATTTTAAATTTGAGACCTTACGTGGAACCATTGATATACTCGACGGTATTCTTTTTCGTAATGTCGGGCCTGTACTATGCTTTTTCATACGAAAGAAAGGTGAAAAATGAAACATAAAATTATTCTGCCGAAACCCTTGAAAAAAGGAGATAAAATCGGAGTTATTGCTCCTGCAAGTCCAATTCCAGACAGGTGGAAACTTGAGAAGGGAATTGAAGTGTTAAAAAATCTTGGATTTGAAGTGGAGATCGGGGAACATGCATTTGAATCCAATCTGTATCTCGCCGGAACTGATGAAGAAAGGCTGCAGGACTTGATGGAATTTGTTGAGCGTGATGATATAAAGGCAATCATCGCCGCCCGCGGGGGCTATGGAACCCTGAGATTACTGGACAAAATAGAATACGAAAAATTCGTTTTCAACCCTAAAATTCTTATGGGCTTCAGTGATTTAACATCACTTCTCATCCCGATTAGTGAAAAAAGTGGACTTGTGACGTTTGAAGGGCCTATGGTGGCCTCCCTCTTTTCAAAAAAGGATGCCCTGTCCATTGAATACTTCCTGAAGGCGATAAAAATCCGGGATTATACTATTACTCCAAATCCATTCCAGATTCACGTTATTCGTGAGGGAGAGGCTACTGGAAGACTACTTGGCGGCTGTCTTTCACTCGTCAACGCACTCATCGGAACTCCTTACGAACCGGATTTCACTGATACCATCCTGTTCCTTGAAGATGTCGACGAGCCTCTTTACCGAATCGACCGAATGCTAACTCAGCTCAGGCTTGCAGGTAAACTTAAAAAAGTGAAGGGGATCGTTTTTGGGGACTTCGTAGGTGACTTTGATCTTAAAGACCTGCTGAAAGTGATAGAGGACCGCACAGGCGACCTTGGGATCCCTGTTGTCTACGGCTATCCGTTTGGCCACGGCGAGCACTTCGTTACCATCCCCATAGGCCCAATTGGCGAACTCTCCGTCAAAAAAACCTTTTCACACCTGAAAATTAATTTTACTATATCGGTGTAAAAACTTCAGGATTCTTTATTTTCTTTATATTCTTTATTTTCTTTATAAGATTTGAAAAAATTGACTACAGGTAAAACTATTCTCTTTGGTGAATTATAAGTTAACATCAAAAGAATTCCTCTAAGTGTTATATATATTGAAGGTATAACGTTTCCGAAAAGGTATGCATCTACTTTTTCTCTTTGAAAACCGCCGGGAAACTCGTATGTAGCAAAACCTCTTACAGTGATGGATAAGAGTTTTTGCATCTCTATATCCAATGAAAAATTAATTTTGTATTCATTCTTTGCTCTCTTTTTTCTTACATTAAAATTAAAGTCAATATTCTCGGGTGTTAAATCTAACTTCTTTATCTCACTCTTCTTACCTTTAAAATTAATGCTGACCTCCTCTATTTCAAATTCATTTAAATTGATTTCTGCCGGAAAAAGTTTCATTTACAGAACTCCTTACGCCGCAGTAGAAAATCCTGGTCCCTGATGTTTTTCAAAAACTTTTTTATAGTTTGTCCAGGCAAAAGCTTCTCGTTTTTTAAATCGGAAACTCCTTTTATCAAGGGGCTTGAGGTATAATTCAACTTCAAGGTCGAGAGCGAGTGCGACTTTCAAGAGTGTTTTCAAGCTTATATTCTCATTCCCTCTTAGTATTTTGGAAACGTAAGCGCTTGAAACTCCAAGTTTCCGTGCAAGGTCCTGCTGTGACATTCCGAGATTTTCCATACGTTTATAAATTTCCTCTGTAATGTCATATAACAATTCCTCAAGTTTAAACTCAAGGCTATCTTTATTTTTATCAACTAATTCTAAAAATCTCTCTTGAAGATTTTTACCTGCCATTTTTTATTCCTCCCTGTTTCCCTTCAGGAAATCATTCCAGATATTTTGAATACTGTCCAATCTTGACTTTCTTATTTTTCTTGATGCTTTAAACTCTCCATCGATCAAAATTAGTTCATTTTTACGAAAATCAGGAATACAAAATATCCTGATTTGGGGGTTCGTATAGATTTTGAGTTCAAAAAGGTCATAAGAACCAAGCTTCTTCATTTTCTCACGATTTCGAGGAAATCCATTATCCCCAATTTTTGTTATAAAGGCAAGTACCTTTCCCTGGAGTTCATCACTGAGGGCATTTATAAACTTCTCAATTAGTACTTTTTCTCTGCCATCTGGCATTACTTTAACTATTGCCATTATCTTAACCTTCCCACCATAGTAGAGTAAATCAAGTTTATACACATTTAAATCTCCGATGGTATTTTAACTTATAGGTTAAAATATGTCAAATTTTTCTCTTATAAATTTTAAGAAGGTATGCACCAGAAATACAACGATTTGAATCAGACTAATTTTTAAGAGATTAATGTATTGATGGTAAATTTTTTAATTCCACCATAAAAATGTAGTGCTAAAAATGAGATAAATATTTCGAAATTATCCTATTTTCTTCCTCTCGAGATAATCTTCAATGGCGGCTTTGATGCCCTGCTCTGCGAGTAATGAACAGTGCAACTTTACAGGAGGCAGACCATCAAGAGCTTCTGCAACCACCTTATTAGTGATTTTCAGGGCTTCCTCAATCCGCTTTCCCTTCACAAGTTCAGTCACTTTGGACGACGTTGCAATCGCCGCCACACACCCAAAGGTCTGAAATTTGACATCTACGATAACATCATCCTCGACCTTAATATAAATCCACATAACATCGCCACATACAGGGTTTCCTACTTTGCCAATTCCGTCTGCCTGCTCCAGCTTTCCCATATTTTTGGGATTCATAAATTCCTTTAAAACTTTCTCACTGTATTCCAGCATATCTCACCTCAACCTTTTATGGTTATTTCCTCAACTTCATAACCTGCCTCGTTGATGGCTTCTTTGATGATCTCGGCCGGCAGGTCTGTGTCAACATAGACCTCATGACTCCCAAGGTTTACTTTCACATTTTTAACTTCTTTTAATGGCAAAAGTTTACTTCTGATCGAATAAACACACCTTTCACACATCATTCCAGGGACTTTCAAAATGAGCTTCATCTCTTCCTCCTCTTTCTTTCCTGAAATTATTGACGGCTTAAAAAGAGCGAAGAATATAATTCCAGCAAGGATAACGGCAGAAATTTGAGAAATGATCCCTACACTCCCAGTGGTATCGCTTGCACGCACAAACGTCTCTATGCCAAAAATCCGGATTAACTCATCAAAGAGCAATCCGAATGCAACAGAAGTCAGGGCAATACCTGCAAGGTAAATAGCTGAAAATTTCTTTCCAAGGTCTTTTAGAACAAAGGTTATCGTCACGGTATTGGTGGCGGGTCCAGCTATCAGAAAAGCGAGGGCTGCACCCGGTGAAAGCCCCTTGGCAATAAAAGCTGCCGCCACGGGAATAGAACCTGTGGCACAAACATAAAGTGGTATAGAAATCAAAAGAACAGCAGGATAAGCAAGGTAAGGATTGGAAAGATAACGACCAATATCAGCAGGGATTAAGACACTTACAACTCCTCCGAGCAGAACACCGGAGATTATCCATTTCCCTATTTCGGCAGATAGATAAGAAAAACTATAACCAAGTGCCTCTTTTAAGCTCTTCTTGCCACCTGAATATACTCCGGCTTCCTGGTAATCTCCATCTTCATCTCTATAGGTAAACTTCAAAACTACGAAACCGATTAGGATTCCACCCACAAATGCGGCCATTGGTCTGAAAATAGCAAATGCGCTTCCCAGTAGAGCATAAGTTACAAGTATTGAATCCACTCCAGTGACCGGGGTTGAGTAGAGGAAGGAAAGGATTGAAGCTTTACCGGCACCCTGTCTTTTCAAAGAAGCTGCAATTGGAATAACTCCGCATGAACAAACCGGTAATGGAACTCCAAGAGCAACGGCTTTTAATATCGAACTTTTCCCGCCTTTCAGATTCCTTGTTACGAAATTAGAATCAACAAACATATGAAGGATTCCGGAAATTGCAAATCCCACCAGCAAATATGGAGAAATCCTTACAAAAAGACGTAAACTCTCATCAAAAATCTTCAGGATAATATCCATTACCCGTGACTCCAGTAAGGAGAAAGTCTTCTGAGTCTCTCGACAATATCTGGGAGAACTTCAAGTACCGTGTCAATATCCTCTTTGGTATTGTACTTACCGAGGCTGAATCTCAAACTTCCATGTGCAATTTCGTGGGGAATGCCAATTGCGAGCAAAACGTGGGATGGTTCGAGGGATGAAGATGTGCAGGCAGAACCTGAGGAAGCGCTGATGCCCTTGGCGTCAAGAAGGGCAAGCATACTTTCACCTTCTATAAACTTGATGGATACATTCAGTGTGTTGTAGAGTCTTTTTTTAGGGTGGCCATTTACAATTACTTCGGGAATTCTGGAGAGTATCCCTTCTTCGAGCTTATCTCGCAAAGGTTTTATTTTTCTCTCCTCCTCTTGCATCTCTTCGATGGCAATCTCAGCTGCCTTACCCATTCCGATAATACCTGCAACATTTTCCGTACCTGCCCGCCTATTTTTCTCCTGAGATCCACCGTGAATCAGTGGGGTGAGCTTCACTCCTTTTCTCATGTAAAGAGCTCCCACTCCCTTTGGCCCGTAAAATTTATGCGCAGACATCGATAGAAGGTCTATTTCAAGTTCCTCAACATCCACCGGAATTTTCCCAACTGCCTGAACAGCATCTGTGTGGAATAGGACTTCATGTTCATGAGCGATCTGGGCGAGTTCCTTTATAGGTTCTATCGTGCCAATCTCATTATTCGCAAACATAACGGATACAAGGATCGTGTCTTTTCTAATTGATTTCTTAAGCTCATCCGGATCAACAAATCCATATTTATCCACCGGTAGATATGTTACCTCATATCCCATCTTTTCAAGAAATTTGCATGTGTGTAAAACTGCATGGTGCTCAATAGATGAAGTAATGATATGCTTACCCTTATCAGCTTTGGAAAAAGCAATGCCCTTAATCGCCATGTTATCCGCTTCACTACCTCCACCTGTAAAAATAATTTCCTCAGGTCTGGAATTTATCAAAGCGGCAACCTTTTCTCTCGCAGACTCAATATTGGTTCTGACACGCAATGATCCGGTGTAAAGTGAAGATGGATTGTGAAAATATTCACTTAGATATGGCATCATTGACTCTACAACTCCTGGATCCACAGGAGTCGTTGCATTGTAATCAAGATAAATTTCTCTCATAGTATCACCTCTTCTAAATTCTCTGCAAGTTTGCATCTAAAAGCATAGAATACTACCTTAATTGTAACTATTTTGGTGATATTTGTCAATGGAGGTCTCAGGATTGAATAAAATTATGAAAAAATAAAGCCTTTCTTCACCACTAAAAGTGTATCGAGTTCAATTTTCCACTAAACTCAAGCCTGAAATTACGAAAGTAAAATTTACCTATCTCAACAGCTGGAGAAAACAGGGATTTGATTCTTTAAATTGTACCACTTCCAAAATCAACCTATTGTGGGAATTTCGAAGGACACTTTGAAAATCAAGAAGAATTAAAGGGATACTCGATGATTAAATAAATTTTGAATATAACCCAGTAACTCACCCCCACCTGTGTTCAATTTTTTAAATACTCGGAAAAATCTAAAGATTCTTCAGTCGCTCTTCCAATTTTTCAAGCTTATTCTTAAATTTGTCGAGCTTTTCACGCTCACGCTTAACCACTTCTTCGGGAGCCTTCTCAAGGAA
>JALSOD010000190.1 GCA_026986655.1 Caldifarciminota bacterium
TGGCTTTTGGGTTGTTTTCTGCACATAGAACACTAAGGTTAGGCAATAATTCATATAGCATCTTTAAGTGATGACCGCAACCCACATCAAGGGCTTGAATTTTTTCATCTCCAAAGTGCTTTCTGATGATATAAGCAATAAACAATGCCTGCCGAGCATAACCGGGGTGAAATAGTTCAAAAGCGTTGTATAAACCGACGTTAATCCTCTCTTCGAATGACGTTTTAGGCTTGTAAAATACCTTTACGTCCTTTTCGTATAGTTCAAGGATTATCTTAGGTATTGTGGGATGTCCATGGATTAGGAGTGCTTCCGATGCCAAGACACTTAGCAAGAATGATGAGCTACTTGTTAAATTTTGTAAATACTTAAACTCCTCTTCAGATAATCTTTGCTTATTAGAAAGTTTAAGAATTTTTACCGCTTCATGGAATTTCTCGTCATTTAAGCTAACTAAATCAAAACTCCTAAAAACTCCCGGAAAGATATTGAATAGATATATTAACACTCTGTGATTATCTTCAATTAGGTAGGGTTTTAGGTTTTTTACTTTAAGCGAAGAAAGAATATCTTTTAGTTTTCTTAGATCATCTTTCGTATATTCTCCATGAAGTTCGATTCTAAACACCGGGATGCCTAAAAGACATTCTTCACTTAGCCTGCTCAACAAAGATTTTAAGCCATCCCATTCAACATTGTCGTCTGGAAACGGCCTAACGTATTGACTATAAGGATCCTCAAGCGATGGATATTTTATTGTAATTATTGCCGTTGCTCCTTCATCCATAGCCATGTATATGTGGGGCACATCAGCTCTGAATTCCATCTCTTCTCCAGCTTTTAAGAGCTTAGGAGATGATATCGAACCCACTAACATGCTACCATTCACTACGAGAATCTTCTCGATCACTCCTTTTTGATGGGGATTCGCCCTTCTGACACTTCTCGGATTTAAAATCATCTTGTAAACTTCAATTTTCGGCTCACCCTCCGATCGTTCGATAAGCCGAACGGTTATTCCAGACTCATCAACCTCCTTAAATTCTTCTGGAAGAAGATCTCCGAATGGAACATTAAGGGCATCTGCTATTGCCCATAATGTAGATATTGTAGGATTTGCATCCCCAGATTCTATCGCAGATAGCGTTGATTTTGAAATTCCAGCAATTTCAGCAAGACCTGACAATGTAATTCCTCTTTCCCTTCTTAATTTGGATATCCTCCTTCCAACAGCTACTAATAGAGTATCCTTTTTATCCACTATATTCACCTCACTTTATTGTGTTGTTCGTTATACAGAACAAAAGGGTATATATGGTTTGCTGTAACGGGCGGGCATGTCTATTGTCTTACCACCTCTACATTAACACTCAGCAAAACCCCTAAAGCAATCAAACAGCAGTCATAACAAAGAAGTAGGATGTTGAATATATTTCCGTAATTTATAGATCTTTCATAACTTTGAGAGTTGAGCAATCGTTACAAAGCAACTTTTACCTATTTTTACGGATTAGGTCTGTGTAGTCCTTTTAGTCTTTTTGTAGCCTGATGGAATTCTTCAATAAGGTAATAAGCTTCGATTCCATACTTTTTGGCATTATTTGCCATAACCTTGTCGTTCGTTACCAAGTTAGCTTTGCTGTTGCTATAGAGTAAGAGTCTACAGCTCTACAATGAGTTTTGATCGCGACATCTATAGCGATGCTGTGAAGATCTCCCTACTCTCTTCCACCACTTTTCAAGTCCAACTGCAAAAGTTCACGCTTCTCCTTTTCGATTTCTCTAAGCCTTCTGGAAATTTCCTTAGCCCTCTTAACGTTTCGGAACTCCTTAGGAACTTCTTTTCCCAAGTACTTCCACTTAGTCTTACCGCCTTCTTTCCAGACCAAGTAGTAATAGGGACCGTGAGGACACCTTCTACAACCTTCTTTTCCGCACTTAACGTATTTGACGACAATACTTCCATTTGGATAACCGCCAAGCTCTTCGAGTTCTTTCAACAATTTTCTCTCCTCTTCTTCAAGCTCTTTCAACCTTCTTTTCCGTTCTTCAATCTCTTCTAACGCCCTTCTCAACTTCTTCTCTATGTTTTCTAACATGATCTTACCTAACCGATAACGTATTTACCACTTGCGGTTTGGTAAGAGTCTTACCTAACCTCGACAGTAAAATCGTCTATAAGTTTGGTAAGATCAACTCGAATAAAACAAACCTCAAAATCTTAAATAATATCCCGACGAATCCAATTGAGGGATAAACATGGATATAGTTTTTCACGACAGGGAGAAGGAGATCGAAGAGATAACGAGAATTCTAAAGAGTAGACCCGATTTAATCACGTTCGTCTATGGGCCGATAAATTCTGGGAAGTCGAGTTTGATGGATGAAGTGGTAAGGAGGTTACCGGAAAATTTCGTAACGTTTTTCATAGATTTGAGGGCGCACGTAGTTACGAACGTCGAAGAGTTTTACGATGTTCTTTTCAGCTACGAGGTAGGGTTGAAGAGAAAGATAACCAAGTTTAGCGACGTTATATCTTCTCTGGTATCTTCTGCAGTTAGAGTTTATTCGGGATTTCCTTTACCGGAGAGCCTGATTAGCAAAGTTCTGACGAAAGATAAACCTAAAAACGCATTCACCTACATCTTCAACGTCTTACAGGAACTTAAATCCAAAGGCAAAAGTCCCGTTATAATACTGGATGAACTTCAAGTCATAGGCGACCTAAAAATCGACGGACCGCTTATCTACGAACTCTTCAACTTCTTCGTAACCATCTCAAAACGCTACCACCTCGCCCACGTCTTCGCTATCACTTCCGACTCACTCTTCATCGAGAAAGTTCACTCCGAAGCGATGCTCCACGGGAGATGCGATTACCTCTTAGTGGATGACTTCGACTACGATACCACCAAAGAATTTCTGCAAAAATACGGATTTAGCCGGGAAGAGATCGAGTTAGCTTGGGAATACTTAGGCGGAAAACCGGTTTACTTGGTAGGAGCTATCAAGAACAAAGACAGGTTGAGAGAGTTTTGTGAGAACGTGCTAAAGGTAAGGTTCAGCCAGATTTTAGACACGATTTACGGAATTGAGGGTAAATTGTTCGAAGATGTTCTGAGCTACTTTAGAGAGATTTCGGAGAAAGAATCAGTGAGATATAGGAAGATCGACGAAGCTCTCAGGTTCTGCGTTAGGAACAACATCCTGTTCTTGGATCCGGTAGAAAGAATCGTTAAGCCTCAGTCCCGCACAGACCTCCTCGCTATCAGAAAAGTCCTAAGCGAGATCCGTGATTAGATTAGGAGTGGAAATTACTTAGAGCAGGGCGAAACCGATTGATTTACCAGAGTTCATTAAATCACTCGTAAACTGAAGTCGAGCCATTTTGAGGAGTGGGTTATGTATCCTGACGATATCACGTCCACACCAGTTTTAGCGTAACACTCGACGTTATCAGGGGTAATTCCGCCTGAGGCCTCTAATAGCACGCGATCTCTTAAACTTCTTTTTTCGAGCTCTCTTACGGCGGATTCCACCTCCTCGACGCTCATGTTATCAAACATTATTATGTCGACATTCATCTCTGCAACTTTAACAGCTTCATCCACAGTTTTAACTTCTACTTCAACTTTCTTGGTGAAAGATGTTTTTGCAAACTCGATGGCCTTCTCCAATCCGAAAATTCTGATGAGATTACGCTTTACTATGACGCAGTCTCCGAGGGAATATCTGTGCGGATCGCCTCCACCGATCTCTATCGCCATCTTTTCGAACAGCCTAAAGCCCGGAGTTGTTTTCCTCGTTCCGGCTATTATCACGTTCGGATTAACCCTCCTTGCCTTCTCCACCATCTTTGCGACTGTGGTCGCTATCCCACTCATCCTCATTAGTATGTTTAAAGCCGTTCTCTCAACCTCGAATATCTCTTTGGCGTTGCCATCAACACGAATAACCACATCTCCTCTCCTCACTTTACTTCCATCCTCAACTTCAGCCACGGCATCAACGCCTACGAGATCGAAGAGAATCCTTAACACTTCAACTCCTGCAACAACCCCCTCATCCTTCGAAACTATCTCCGCCCTAATTGCTTTGTCCGGAATTCTCAAAGCATTTCCCGTTGCGAGATCCTCTTCAAGATATTCGAGCAGTTTCTTCCTTATAATCGCTTTCAAGTCCCTATCACCACCACTCCTTCCAAATCCTTAAGCAACCTCACAGCCGAAAGCGCAGCCAAAAGACTCGTCCTATCGTTCATCTTCACATTCTTAGTGATCGTCACAATTTCTCCGAAATCCCCCCTCACCCTAATCTCGTGAACATTTTTCTCCACATCGGGATCGGCGATTATCTTCACCCTAGTTCTCTCATATCCGACTCCGGCCAAGCTCAGAGTTGCCGCGATGTTCACGTTCTGGGGGAACAACCTTATGGCATCTTTTGCACTGCCCTCAAATAAGATCGTCGGCTTTTCTGTTCTCAATCCGAAGGCCTTTGGGTTCTTCCTTGTTATGAGCTCCACTTCCGCAATCATATCGGATACGGCCTTAACGCCATCTATCCCCACGATAGCTCCAGACGGAATGTATACCCTTTTGCCGTTTCTTCTCGCAACTCTCTCAAGCTTCTTTAGGAACTTTTCATCCAATGCACCAACGCTCAACACCATTAAATCCTTTCCCGACTCAAGTATCCTTTCCCCATAATCCCTCACAGCCTTTTGTGATGCAGCCTCAACGACCAAGTCCATTTCCAAAGATACGAATTCCTCAAAGCTTTTAGCAACCTTGGGCTTGAATTTGAGCTCTTCGGCAAGCCTCACTGCCTTATCCCTAACCACATCGAACAATGCAACGACTCTTCCATCCATCACCTTGGCTATGAACGATCCTATTGCCCCGCAACCTATTATTCCAATCTTCATGACCTTCCACCCCTCGAAATCTCCATCATTCGCTCTATAGCTCTCTTAGCCTTTCTCGCCACATCACTCGGAACTTCTACTACATTTCTCTCCTCCCTCAAAGCCCTTAAAACATCCCTAAGCGTGTTCATCTTCATCTCTCTGCATATCACGCATTTCAAAGGATCTACTCGATAACCTTCCGCCTTAAGCCTCTCTATCAGCCCGATCTCAGTTCCTATTACCGCACTTCCATGCTTTCTGACGAACTCCACCATCTGGCTCGTGGAACCAATGTAATCCGACAACAGCTGAACTTCGGGGTTGCATTCAGGATGAACTATTATTGGAACTCCCTTAGCCTTAGCCCTAATAACATCCGATCTATCGAATTGGACGTGGACGTAGCAATGCCCACCCTCGGGAACGGGAATAACTCTCTTTTTAGTCTTCCATTCCGCAAACCAAGCCAAATTCCTATCCGGCCCAAGCAAAACTTCGTCGGAATTAAGCGATTTCACAACTCTAACAACGTTTGCGGAGGTGCAACATATATCCGCTTCCGCCTTAACTTCCGCATAAGTGTTGACGTAGGCTACAAATGGTAACCCATTTTCCTTCGCCTTATCGACCATTTCAGCATTGAGCTGCGATGCCATAGGACACTTAGCTTCCACTGGAATCAGAACAGTCTTCTCTGGATTCAAAATGGCTGCCGTTTCCGCCATGAAATCCACTCCGCAAAATATTATAACATCCGCATCCGTCTTCGATGCCATTACGGACAACTCCAAACTATCGCCTACGAAATCCGCTATCTTCTGAATTTCCAAACGTTGATAGCTGTGCGCCAGTATAACTGCATTCTTCTCCTTCTTTAGTCTAATTATCTCCTTCACTAAATTCGAACACATGTTCGCGAACACGTGTTCGGTTAAGCCTTATAAGGTTAACGGTAGTTCCGAATGATCGTATGACGGTTCTGCAGATTCTCCACCATTTACAACCTTTGTAAACTTTCCTTACCCATACCGGCAAAGCTTTGTCTAATTTCCTTTTGACGTAACTCCGATCCACTACGAAATTAATCCTGATGGAAAGCAGAAATAGAGCGAATTCGTCGCCGATATTCCTGGATTTCGACACGCTTTACCCTTCTCGTAAGGACAAAACCTGCAAACGTCGTCAGCACTTTCAACAACTCCAACCTGCCTCTTCTTCAGGACCCTAAACATGTTCTTAACAAAACTCCGATTGTGCCCCTCTTCTGTTCTGGCTATCTGCTACTTCCATAAACAGTAAACGTTTCCTTCAATCTTGTCGAAAGTATTTCCTCCCCTGAAAATTGAATATTCGTAAGTCGGTACCTCTTTCTCGTAATTCTCGTAACAACCAAATGTCATGCAGTTTAAACAGAAGTTAGCTTTGATCATAGCAACTTAATAGGATGAGCAGTAAAGAGGTGTTAGAAAATGGAGACGTTTGTTTATGTAATGGATGAGTATATCCCAACCGATCTGACTAAGAAAGAGGTTTTAGAAGCCTTTAAAGAGACAAGCTGAAACCTTTTGAATTCGTAAGAGATATCGTTGAGGATAAAGGTGTCGAAGGGATAAGCGATATAACATTCTACAATGCCTATTTTAAGCGTGATGAGTTTTTAATCGAATACTTAGTTGATTTTAGTGCAGGTACAATTGCCGTTAAAGTCATAGGTTCCAGCGATCCGAGAAGAATGCTCGTAGAGTACTATAGATATATCCAGCAAACTAAAGCTTAATCCATCTGATCTTATCTTCACCCTTTATCTTCTTGAAATACTCAATCTCTTCTCTCATTCCCTCCGTAATCTCATCTCCAAAAACCCAAAGTTCATCACAAAATTCGAGCAATTTCTTGTTCATATCTAAAGCTTTTCTTCGATCTTCTGGATTGTAATCATCCATGAACTGGCTAAAGTAGACGTGAGGAGCTATTGGAATATAGCCCATATCAACGAGCATCCTACAATACTTCTTTGCCTTCTCGATGTTCTCTTGCTTTCCTTGAAAAGGAGAGCAGACAAATACAATCTTCATCGTTGTTTTCTAATTGGGATTAAATATATAACGTATGCTTTACGAGTGGATATTAATGGAAGAGATATTAGTTAAAGTTCCTAAGGATTTGGTTAGGATTCTGAAAGTGAGAGATGAGGACGTTCCGAAACTCGTCAGGCTCTACTTAGCTATTGAGCTTTATAGGGAAGGAAAGGTCAGCTTAGGAAAAGCCGCTGAGATAGCTGGAGTTAGCAAGTGGGAAATGATGGAAATCCTAGCATCCAAGAATATTCCGATACAGTACAGCGTAGATGATTTAGAGAAGGACATAAAGACATTGGAAGAGATATTATGATCGTAGTTTCAAATTCTAGTCCTCTAATTGCATTAGCTAAGATCGGGAAATTGTATATTCTAAGAGAACTCTTTAAAGAGATTATAATTCCGAAAGCTGTTTGGAATGAGGTTGTTGTTAAAGGCAAAGGAAAGCCAGGAGCTGAAGAGGTAGAAAAAGCGGAGTGGATTAAAGTCAGAGAAGTTAAGGATAGGCTTAGCGTTGAAGTTCTAAAGGGGGAAATAGAGATTGGAGAGGCAGAGGCAATAATTCTAGCAAAAGAGCTTAATGCTGATTTACTCATAATGGATGAGAAGATACCAAGGATTATTGCCGAATCCATTGGCTTGAGAGTTATTGGTTCTCTTGCAATTCTCTATATTGCTAAGAAAAGAGGATTGATCAAGGAAGATTTCGACGAAATCGTTAAAGAATTGAGAGCTAGGGGCATTAGATTCAGCGATGACGTAATTAATAGACTAAAGCAAAAGTGGAAGAATAAAAACCTATTCTAACTTTTGCACCACCTAACTTCTGTATTATCTGACACGACAACAAAAACTGAAGGATCAGTTTCCAAAACTTCATAAAGAACTGGAAGATCAGTTGATAACCCTTTTACGGCAACAATTTCTCCAACAGATAGTACTCTACCCTTTAAAATGAGCTTTATTAAATCTTCCTTCGTTCTTGCAATTATTCTCGGAATCCACGTATGCTTTGAGAGCTCCTCTCCTGCTAAGACTACCCTTTTAGCTATTGCAGGCTCAAATTTATCAACTTCAACGTAATCACCAATCTCTATGCCAGCATTCTTCGCTGTGACTTCGTCAAGTCAAATAACCCTCTTATCCCCTCTCTTAGTCCAGACCTTTGTAGCAGTTTTCATCTTCCCTGAAATAAGCACATATTCCCCGGGTTGAATTCCTATATTCTTGCTAATCCTAACAATACCTCTATATTTCTCCACCTCTTTGAGAATTGCTGTCTTCAGCTTCATAATAATCTTCTAAGGGTATCTTTATCGATTCTTATTCCAGCCTTCACTAATTTTTCAATTTCAGTGTTCAGATCTTTAATTAAACCGAGTTTATATGCTTTCAGTAATATACCTAAGGTTCCAACGATCTTAATACCCCTTCTTTCGGCTATCTTTCTTCCTTTTCTTTCATCAATTATTAATGGTAATTTAAGTTTTTCAGCTAACATTATAGCTTCAGCCTCTCCTCTTCCCAAAATTAGCTCCAATTCAGGGCTTATTTGAGCTGTTTCCACCTTAATCCAGCCATTATTTACACCTTCCTCCACCTCTTTGCTACCGGCCCTTCCAGCTCCAACTACCACAACCTCACGATAAACGGATTTAGGAATGTATACAAGCTTAAATAAATCCTTGAGTAGGTTAAATCTGTCTATTTTGGCGAGTAAAATTAGTGGTGATGAGTTAGATACTGTCGACATTTTCGATCTCTTTTTTGATCTCCTCTTCCGAGTATTCTAATATGGGAATACCTCTTCTGTTTAATTCATCGATAAAATCAGCTATAGGTATCTCAGCTAACTTCGAAGCTTGCTCAAGTGTTAAATAACCCTTGCTAAACAGTTCTACCGCAAGTAGAAGCTTAATATTTCTATCTAACCTCCTATCGACTTTATAGAACTCTAAGACATCGTATATTTCCTTGGGAATTCTAATTCGAACAGTCTTCTCCATATTACTTCCTCCTCAAAAAGTTTATTTAACTATTCCTTAACATACTGCCCCCCAACCGGAATAAACCTCTTCGGCTTTATCGGCTTGTCGTATTTCTTAATATCTTCGAGCTCTATGACAAGCCACTTTTTCTTACCCTCACCTCTTCGACTCCACCTACTCTGAGATTTAACGTATTCTCTAAGCTCCTCTCTCGTCAGAAATACTCTATCACCATAAATTTCAAAGACCTTCATAGGATCGTCGATCAGCTTGATTTCCTTTATCTTAGCTTCCCCCACAAATCCTTGATCTTCTCTCGATTGGTAAAACACGAACTTCATCCCGGGCTTTAGCTCCTTAAAGCATGTAGCAGGCTTGACGAATACATCTTTACCCTCTTTAAAGAACCTATCCACGAACCGTTTTGGAATTGGGAATGCTACGCCTACAATCTTTGCCATGAAATCACCTCACAAACTTTCTATAACCTTTCTCGCCTTCTCATACACATCAACACTTAACCACATAACGTTTGCAAGCTTTTCTAAATCTTTCAATCCATCCTCTTTTGAAATTAATCCTAACCTAACCGCTTTAATGATTAGACCTACCGAACCTACGACTTCTAAGCCTAAGCCCAAAGCGAATTTTCTAGCATCTGAATCGTCTAATAGCACTGGAACGTTCAAGGATTTAGCAAGCAGGATTGCACAAGCTTCACCACGATGTATTCCTACTTTCTCCGCCAACTGGTCCGCATTAGTAGGATCATCCATGACTTTTATCCAATCGACCGAATCGATCAAGAAAGCATCAGGTTTTCCCTTTTCCTTTCCCTTATCAATCACTTCCTCCTTAACGGTCTTAGGTATCACAATTTCGTTGAAGATATCCTTGAGCAGATTTAGCCTTCCGATCTTGGCTAAATGAATCAACGGCCCAGCGTTGCTAACTGCTGTCATTCCAAAGCCCAGCCTATATCAACTTCAAGATCTTCCAAATCGTATCTGAACGGTATGTTCCTCTTCCTTAGCTCTTCCAAGGCTTCCCTATATGTTATCCCAGATATCTCAGCCGCTTTCCACAGCGAAACCTCCCCTTCCCTGTACAACTCTAATGCCTTCTTGATCTTGTATTCCCTGAGCGATTCCGCTATAAGCTTACGAATAAGCGTTCCCTTGTCTATCCCCTCCTCTCTGCTTAACTTTTCGATCTCTTCAACCATCTCCTTCGGCAATCTGACCGATGTCGTTACCATCTTCACAATTACATCTTAATACAAAGTATACTTAAGCTTTTGGTTTGAAAACAGCAGAATCTGTTTACGGATTACCAAAAATGCAGTCCGGACTTACAGAAAAATCCTACACTTAGCAATGTTAACATCGTGTATGAAATTCTGCCAGAATCCTCAGCTCCAAACTTAAAAGGACATTTGAGATTGTATTTTTGAGGATGTGTTATTAGGAGGAAGAGGAATTAATGAAAATACCGCAGAAAATCTTTACTACTCGAAAGACTTCAGAAACGCCCATAGCGAAAAGATAATTCCGAATATCACCATATTACCAATGTTTTTCTCATACCTGTCTGAGGTATGCCAACACAATCAGGTCATTGCCATTTTGTTTTATTTCTATTTTTTCAGTGTTTTCGAAATTTGAACAGAGCTCATTTTCAAGCATGAGCTTAATCGCCCTAGCCATTGAATAAATGACGATTTCGTCGTCTTCATAGCATTTAGCGAATTTGGGGAAAGGTATTTCGACAACATAATAATTCTCTTTATCGGTTTTTTGGCTTATCTCAAGCAGTTTGACAACTTCCTCACTCAACTTTTCAGTATCTAATTGAGCTGAAGGATTGATTAGTTTTGCAATACCACGTTTCTCGAGCTTTAATTTTCTTTTGTTTTTAGAGTTCAAAATTTTCAGCTGGTAGATATTTGCAGTTTTTCTGTTCCAGAATCTCAGCCAACTGTCCAGTGTCATCACTGGGAGTTCTTGATCCAAAATGTAGAGCTTTCCATTAATTTCAATACCTGCTGCAACATGTCGTGGGATTGAAATGAAGCAAATCTGGCTGTTGGGGATTAAATTATAGAGTGAAACAGCTGTAAGTTTTGCATAGTCTCTACATATAGCTAATCTGTACTTGAGGATTTTATCGACTTGGAGAGTTATGTTGAATGTATCTTGCAATTTAAAGCCTGGTATTCTCGATTTTAGAGCAGAATACTTTAAAACTAGATAGCCGATGAGAGCTAAAATAGCTCCAAAAACTAGTGAAAGGCCTGCAAGTTGAGCTACTGGATAAAATTTCTGGGCCTGTAAGGGATTAACCGAAAATATCCACAATGTGAAGATTAAAATCGTTGCAATTAATGTTGTGGCGTACGAAAGCATTAAAGTAAAATTTACTACTCCCATTAAGAATAAAATAAAAATTAAAATATATTTTATATCATTATTACTTAATGGAAGAAGATATATTGAAATAGCTAGTAAGAAATACAAAATCAACGAATAATGCATTCTATCCACCCAAAAAGTAATGTTCCTGTTCTGCCATTCTAGCAAATTGACTAAAGTTTCCTTTTCTGATTTTCTTTTGAGCTTTTTTGATAGTTCTATTATTTTCGGGTCTTTTAGTTCATCTAAATTCGGTAAAAATTGCTTTTTACCCCCCAAAATAACGTGTTATGAGATCAATTACTAAGAGCAGTGGATCTTCCTTAAATTCGCTTAGGATATTGGACATCATCATCAACTTTCCACTCCTTCAACCACTTACAAATTTTTACTTTTTTATTTTTTCAATCGATGTGTCGGAAATAACTTTCCTGGAATAGCATTATAAAATTGGAATTTAAGGAAATTCTTGAATTTAGAGACATTCTCTGATTTCTATCGATCCGCGAATAACGTCCTACCAGAATCTCGTAAATAGCTATAACTCAAAAGAATAAACTGAATTTTGACTTAGATATTTTTACTTGCTTTTCTCAGCCTATAGACATAATATGGCCTATATTCAATCTCAAAATCTAATTTATTCACTGGATCGTTAATTATTTCAAGGGTGGTCCTTGTTCGATCGAGAGCGTACCTAACAACGTAAAGGTAATACGTTTTACCGTAGAATTTTGCAGCTTTAAACTCATTCTCGGTAAGAGTAATTTTTTCAGGCTCATTCTTGAACGATTTTACTTCGATTCTTCTTTTTTCGCCAGTGATTGGATCAAAGCTTTCGATATCATATCCTCTTCCCTCAGCTGAAACATCTTTGGGTATCCTTCCCTCTTTTTCTTCCCACTTTAATACAAACTCCATACCAGCAAGCTCAACATCCCTCTTCTTTTTCCATAACTCGGGATCAAATTCCTCGATGATATCAGTGATTTTACTCAGAATAGCCCTGTCCTTGGTACTCTCGGCAACACCTATAAGCAAATCACTTACATTCTCTGGCTTCAAAACCCAAAACTCAGCTATAGGTTCCGAAAGCTTCTCAATTACTCTTAAAGTTCTTGCGTATTCTCTTTTCTTCTGTTCTTCAATCTCTTTTAGTCTAATCTTTGCTACACTTTCATCAAAGTAACGCTTGTAGTAGTCTTCTCCCATTTTAAGAGCTTCTAAAGCTCTCTTTACCCTCTGCATTAGATACTGCCTTTGCTCGCTCTTTAATCTCTCGATGTATTCCTTGTTAGAAATTTCAAGCTTTTTGGGGCTTAATCTTTTGAAAATCTCTTTTTCGATATCTTCGGTAAGAACAAGAGGCTCAAGAGTCTGCAAAAAGCTATAAGGTTTGACTTCACCGTTAAAGATAACTACTGGAATTTCAAAGAAAGGATTGCCAAAATTATCAAAGAGTTTTAAGATTCTTACTTCACCGTAGCCTTCGGTATCTCCCGTGAAGATTGCTTTTCCTCTCTTACACATACCAATGTATAGGGCTTTTCTGATCACAGGATTGTCAAGCTTAAGATCCCTTTTGCTGAGAGTGTTTTCATATTTCAGGTCGAGAATTTCAGCTCTTGTAGGCTTCCTTTCCAGAAGTATACTATCGATATCAATCTCATCGCTTTGTATCTCGAAGAATACAAAATCATCATAGAAGTTTCCACTTCCGAGTCCAGCCTCGCGGAAATAAAAGAGATATTTTCGGATATCCTCTTCCGTTATTAACTCAATCACACCCTTATCTTCAAAAAGTTTCTCAGCCCTTACGTGTCTCTTCGCAGCCTCAGCCTTTTCTAAAACAAGTCTGATTTTTTCAAGAATTGGCTTTCCTCTTTCAAACTTCTCTTTTACACCTTCAGCCGCCTTTTCAACTTCATCCCTAACGTAAGCCTTTCGAATCTCATCTTCAATATCCTTCTCGGAGATTATCGTTCCTATTATCTCAACGCTACCAATATCGAAATCTCTTTCAATCGTTCTTATTTTCTCGATAACTACCTCTAAAACCCTTTTTTCAACTTTAAAAACGGGTAACATACTATAGATAAATATATTGTTTTTCTGTCCGTAACGGTAGACTCTACCTACCCTCTGAATGTACACAACCGGATTCCATGGTATTTCGTAATGAATTATAACGTTAGCCGCCTGTAGATTAAGACTTTCACCTGCAGCATCTGTAGCAACCAATATTTTAGCTCGATTCCATAGCTCTGCAACAGCATTCTTCTTTTCTTCATGACTCATTCCACCGTGAATTATCACGACATTTTCGGGACCATAAACATCTTCAAGGACTTTCTTAAGGCTAAAGAGTGTTGCAAGAAATTGCGTGAAAATTATTATCTTGTATCCCCTTTGTAGTGGTTCCATAATTATCTGCAAAAGCTTCTTAGTCTTGCTATCTCTTCCCCTTTCAAGTAATTTCTCTCCAAGCTCTATTAATTCCTGTAGAATTTTCTTTTCCGTTTCAATAAGCTCTCTCTTTTCTGGAGGAACGTATTCCAAAATTTTGTTTCTCAGTTCTTCAACTTTTGCATCATCTCCTTCTTCTTCAGCCTGATTGATTTGTGTTAAGAGTTCATCAAGGTTGTAAGTTTCTGCGGTTCCTTCGATAAGTCGCTTTAGTCTTCTTTTTAGAGCGGCAACACCTGCGGCGATACTCGATGAAACCGTTCTTCCAATAATTGTAGCAACAAGTCCAATACCCCTATTATTCTCTTGTTCAGCAAGCTTGTAGTAATTCCTAATGTAATCCTCAACTCTCCAGTAAAATTCTTTCTCTTTTTTATCTGGTTCTATTTCAAACGTTTGAGTTATAACCGCCTGAGGAAATATCTTCTTTCCTTCAAGATCGACAGCATCTCTCTTCTTTCGCCTAAAAGTATAATTTCTAACGAACTCCTCCCAGTTAGTCTCATCAACGTTCCTGTTTATCAGACTAAGTCTATAAATGAAGTTCTCCTCCTTGCCATCGTGAGGGGTAGCTGTTAATGCAAGCATATGCCTCGTCCTATCCCTTAAAACTTGAATAAGCTGGGCTCTTCTGTTTTCGGGTGTAGCTCTGTGAAGTTCATCAACGACAACTATATCCCATCTATACTGCCCTTCTTCAATTCTGGATAACCATCTTTCACTCTTTAGCGTATCCATTGAGGCTATCAACCATTTCTGCTTAAGCGGATCTTTTCCTTCATTAAGGACTTCCTTTAAAAGTGAGAATTTCACTCCAAATTTGCTTTCCAGTTCGTCCTGCCACTGATACTGGACAGTCGGAGGTGTAACTATTAGAATTCTCGTATTTTCATTTCGCAGAATCATCTCCTTAATGAATAACCCGGCGAGTATGGTCTTACCTAATCCCGTTTCGTATGCTATTAACACTCTTACGGGCATTCCGCTATCTGCTAAATCAAGGAGGTTGAGAAAGTCTTCAAGCTGATATGGTAGGAGATTAATCTTTGATGCAGCAAGAACGCTGATAGGATCGTAAATATACTTTGTGTAGAGGTAGTATGAATCGCATGCAACTCTAAAGAGGGGATATAGCATGATCTCACCCTATAAAGATGTCTCCAAACTTTTCCTGAAAAGCTTTAAGAATGAAATTGAATTCATGAGACTCAAGTACTCCTAAACCGTAGCCATCGATGTAATCTTGAATCTTTACGAACTTCTTAACTACTGGCTCTCTTGAAAAGATCATAGCTGAAAAGGAAACTCGCCAAGGAAAGAGTACTCTTTTTGATTTAAGCTCAATATCCCAAATTGGAGTTTGATCATCAAAAAATCTCTCTTTTATGACTCCTATGGCATGAATTTCTCCCGTTTTCGCAATTTGAAAAACTGCAACATCAAAAGGTTTTATTTGATTATATTTCCTTAAGAAATTTCTCCAGTTCTTATTCAGCTTATCTTTTAGTTTCTCTCGTTCCTCACTGACATAATCTGGATCGAAGAACCCCCACAGCAAGTGCCTACATCCAGTTTCAATGTTTTCAAGGCTATGAGAGCTGAAGATCCAGTAAGTCATTTAACACCCCACCTTTCCAATCCAATCGTCTCTATATGCTTTAATATCTCTGCAGCTTTCTTTGCTTCTCTGTCGTTCTGTCTTTTTGGATCTTGTCTAATCTTTGCGAGAGCTTTAAGGACACCGATTATGGCTTTCCTTGAATACGGACACTCGCTCACGACTTTATCAAATCCCTTTAGCCCTTCGATGTCATAAGCCCTTAGGGCTCTGTGAACGTAATCGATTAGGCTACTGCCCTTTATAGCATCATAGCCAGCAACTTCAAGGTTAAGATCTCCTCTGTAGTAATCTTGGAGGATAACGACTTTCCTACCCTTCTTCTTTTCTACCTTAATGATTCTGCTCTTTTCAAGGTCTTTTTCGTTCAATCCAAGGCTTTTAATGAACTGGTTGGCTGTGTCGTAGTCCATCGTATCCATACCGTTAAGACGGGAGTAAACGTAGAACGTCGTAACAGGATCGGCTTCCTCTCCGATCGTCTTTCTTGTTATGTATTTTGCCATTATCGTTTGAGCGATTTCAATCGCACTCTTAGCAGTTATCTTACCTGAATAACTCTTAATTTCCGCGTAGTTCGTGAGAACTTCTAAAGCAACTCCCATTGCAGCGACGAGAAGATCGGAACCCTTAAGTCCGTATTTTTCTAACATCTCCGCTCTTTCGTAGATTCTCCGCTCAATTTCTGGCATTATATCCTCAAGAAAGCCTACTTTGTTTTCCTTTCTCTTTCTTGCTGAAATTATTAGGCTATGGTATATGGACTTCTTTCCTCTTGCAACTGAACTCTCGCTATGTTCAGTATGAATTGGGAAAGTTGCGGTAATGTTAAAGCCAGACAGTCTTAAAGCTTCAAGAACAAAATACCAAGCTTCGGGGTTTTTATGAGCAAAGAATAAGACGAGAATTCCATCATCGTCAAGGAGGTTGTATATGTTCTGCATTGTTTTTATAAAGAGCTTGTTGAAGAACTCTTTGTCTCTGTCTCCTCCAACGTCGAGTTCTTCCTTTGTTTCTACTCTGTCGTTCTTGAAGAATCTGGACTCTTTTTCAAAGAGATGTCCGATTATACGCTTGTGCCAAATGTAGAAAACCTCACTGACCTCTCCATACGGAATATCGTCGTAGTAGGGAGGATCAGTAACTATAACTCTAAACGTCTTCTGAGGTTTCCATGAAGCAGTGGACTCGTTTATGATCTGAATATTGCTGTTTGTGTTGGAAAGTTTCTCAATTGAATATTTTAAAGCGTCAAGAATGTCGTTTATATTGTTTACAAAAGTGCCAGATGATTTTACAAATGGGTTTACTTCAATGTGATTCCACATCATTGCAATTCCTCTTTGAGAGAAAACGTGATTTACAACTTCGTATGATGCTTCCCAACTTGCTGCTCTTGAATTAAAGCGTAGATTTTTTGTTATGATAGACGCAAGATATACACCTATTGCCTTTGCATACTCTTCATCTTTCTTAGCTATTTCATTAACAATCTTTCTCGCTTTTTCAGCATATTTTATCATCAGGAGTAACTGTCTTGGATTGAAGAGCTGATACCATTTTGGCAGATATAAATATATCCACATAGCTCTATTATTCTCTGGGATATTTCCATCGGGAATCAATCCCTCACGATAAAACCTGAACCAGTTCTTCTTTAACTCTTTCTCAGCTTCTTTAAAAGCTTTTAAATCCTCATCAGAAGGAATATCGTATTCTTTACCACCTCTATTGCCAGAAAGTAAAACAACAGCAAGCAATTTCTCTTTCTCATTCTCTCTTATCTGCTTCACAATCTCTTCATTGGGTATGTGCGCTCCACATTTCAAGCAAACTCCATTTCCCCTTGAGACGTTTCCTTCTGGAGCCTTACCTTCTTTAATCTCAAGCTTCAGCTCGTTACCTTCAATCTTATAGGCAAGATACAGGTTCTTGCCACTTTTAGTCTTAGCAAGTTGCCACGAACCAACCAAAGGCGTTTCAAATCCACACTGTGGACATTTAACAACCCAAGCATAGATGTATGCTGCTACATCCTTTCCATTATGTTTTGGATAGAATTTGCCAAGATCTTCTTTAAGTTCGTTGAAGATTTGATTTGCATACTTCTTAACATCGTAGTAAAGTTTCATTCCATATTTCTTTGGATATTCAAGAGTAGCCTTCAAAATTAGGTAAGCAACAGGATTGTAATCGACTGCAACGACGTTACATCCAAGCCTTAAAGCTTCAAAAGGAATCGAGCCTCCACCAGCAAATGGATCGAGAATCGTTGGAATTTCTCCCCACGTTTTGATTATTGCATCTCTCAAGTATTCAGCGGGAGGATCTTGAGTATGTGCTCTTGGACCCTCGTCTATATTTCTTGGGATTCTTAAGATATGTAGCAAACTTGTTTTCAAGTTTCCATTATCCATAAACGACTTCGGGATGTTATCTTTAGAAAGCAGAGCACCCAATACTGCGGCTCTTGCGGTTATTAAGGGTTTTCTCGCCCACCAGTAGTGTAATTCGAAAATGGGTGGTTTAGCGTTTCCAAGCTTCTCCTTTCTTGCCTCCTCACTTATTTCCTCAGTTGGGATAAACTCTTCAATTAGTAACCTTTTCATAAGCATTCACCTTATCCAGAGTATATCTGGATAGACTCCTTCAAATTCTCTATCACCCGTAACTATAATTCCTTTCTTATCGATAGCTGTTGCAACGACGAAGGCATCCGCATAAGATAAGCTATACATAGCTTTAATCCTTCCGGCAGTCAAAGCTAAGCTTTCGTTAACTTCTACAAACTGAATGGGTAATCTTTTTACAATTGCTACCGCTTCATTGGCCTTTGCAGTCCCAAATTCTCTTGCAACGATGTAGTAAACCTCCCCAAGATTGACGTAGTTCATGAACAGTTTTATTTCACCCTTTTCAGCCTTATCAATAAGTTCTTCGATCTTATCTGCTCCTTCCTCATTACCGAGATATGCAAGAACGGCAAAGCTATCTAAGACGTAATTCATCTTTTCATCTCCCTCTCTTTCTCCTCCTTCTTATACTCAGCCATTATCTCGTCAAGCTTCCTCTTAAACTTCAGAAAGCCTCTTCCCTTGGTCTTAGGAACGGGAACTATGACAATCTCACCCCCAAAATCTAAAATCTCCACTTCGCTCCCAGCTTCAATTCCATACTTCCTCCTCAACTCCGCCGGCAAGACTATCTGCCCTTTAGTCGATATCTTAACAGGCATACAATCACCGTATAATGTTCTACCAACTTAGATATATGTTTTACCATACTGCCAATTCTCTTACACATGTCTAGGCTTTAAAATAATGAAATGATGATTATATAAGCCCATACAGCACTCTAAAGGCATAAGCTCCCTTCGAATTAGAAGAGAGCTTCCAAGCCCAGAAAAACACCTCCTCAGGCGGTAAATTAAGGATAACATCAATGAGTTTATACCTTTGCTCAGCCCTCTTCATCGAATTGAGAACTTTAAAAGCAACGTAAATTCTCATGGCTTTCTCGACATCATCTGTCTTATTTTCCATTTTCAGCTTTTTCATTAAACTCTTTATCGCCTCTTTTCTCCAAGACGTTGCTGAAGCTATTTTCATCCTGTATCCTCTATCTTTGTTCTGGAAATTCTCGTACATGGTTATATACTTCCCAGTTTCAACGATTTCGTAGATGGTATTCCTAAACGCAAGCATTTACGTCACCCTAAACCACTTCTGCGATTTCGTCGTTGCAAGTTGCTCAACAAATAGCTTAAAGTCTTCATCGATCTTAACAGGATTTTCAAGCTCTAATTCAAATGTATATTCAGGATTCTCATCAAGGCTTGCAATTTTCTGTAAGATTTCATCCACAACTCCAACCTTAGCAAGTTCAACCTCACACTTAAAGGTTGTAACATTCTTTCCTTCAACTTCGACCTTAATAGTTCCTGAAAGGTTTAAGAATGGAACTGCACCGCTTATACTCAGCGAATCTTCCTTTAAGTTATCCGATCCCTTACCAGAAACTTTGATAAGAGTAACACTCCTACCACTGAAGTCCTCGAATTTCTCAAGAATATCATCTGAAGAAACTAAAGTCTCTTTAGGTTTAGGTGGCTGTGGAGAAGGTGTAACTACTGGAGGCTTAACTCTTCTAAGCTTATCTTTGATTTCGTCAGCGTATTCCCTCCTGAAGATGTATGTTACTTCACCTTCACTTCCGAAAGCGTCTAAGACTGCTTTAGCTTCATCATTCTCCAATTCTACTCCACTTTCAAGCTTCTGTATCGACGAAATATCCCCAGCAAATAACTCAAGTTTATCTGATCGCTTTGCAGCATCAATTATATCCTTTCTGCTATACTCTAGGAGCTGTGAATCTATCTTTGAAAATTCCTCGTAATTCTTATCTCCGAGAACCTTAATAATTTTCTCAGCTATTAAATCAGCTCTCTTCTTCTTCGCAACTTCTAGAAGTTTTTCTGCAAAATCTTTTTTAAGGATGTAATCTGAACTTCTAACCTCAGCTACCTCAACACCCATTTTGAGGTTCTTGAGAATTTCATCACTTTTTTCAAGATCGACTTCCTCAGGTTCACAGATTTCTCCTCTGAAAATGGCGATATCTCCAGTTTTAACCAACTCTTTCAAGCTTGCTTTTAGAAGCTTTGCTGGGATGAATGGATAGCTCGTTGAATTTGCAGTAGTTTGGATAAGATCTGAGAACTTCACGTAATCCTTTTCAAGACCCATCACTCCTTCAACGTAGTCTATACTTGCGGTGCTTATGACCTTACCATACTTCTTTTCAAGATCTTCAAATATCCTCTCTGAGTATTTTGCCTTATCATCATAGGTAATAGGTGAAATTGGCTTCACTTCTTGATCATTTTTCTTGTAAAATCCTGCATAAGAGTATAAGTTTATCAGCTTTTGTGCTGCTTTTGCATAGATTTTCTTCTGAATATCTCTAAGCTCCTTTATGAACTCCTTGTCTTTTGACCTTTCCTTCTTCAACTTCTCGCATGCAATCAATTCTTTAACTGTATCCCTAAACGAAGGTATCTCCGATGGTATTGGAAACAGCAAAATGACTGAATTTCTGTTTGGCGTGGTTATAGAAAGCATTTGTGAGAATATCCTACTGTAAACTTCCCTTCTTACAACATCTTCAGACACACTCTCATACTCCTTAGTGCTCTTTATTGCCCTATAATAGTTAAAAACATCTTCGTAATCTATTACAAAAATGTTCAACCTGTTTGGATCGGTATTATCCTTCTTTATCTCCTTATCAAAGATATTAACGGCTATAGTCTCTGTAGATGGGATTATCTTAGAAATAAACTCTTTTTGGAGATGTAGCTTAACTTCCTCATCTTTAACATCTCTGGCAGCTATCCTGACTAAAGCTCTTGGATTTACTTCAGTCTTGAAGAAGTATCTATCCGTTCCTTCAGCTCTGAAAAGATGCGTAGTAATCTCATCATATAACCTCTCAAGATATGCGTCTATCGTTGATGGATCGAGATTAGCATCGCCAAGCGCTCTAAACACCATTCTACCATTTGCTCCTCGCTTTGTTTCGTCTGGGAAGAGGGAGTAGAGGTAAACCGTAGTTGCGATCCTTACGAAGTTACCGAATCTAATCTTACCACCATCAGCCTGCTGGGCGTGGGCCGTTCCTTCACTTGTAGCTATATCGGTTTGGACGACTTGATCGAGCTTCTTTCCAAATATTTCAGCCGTAAGCTTGCTTCTAAGTTCGGAATCAGATAGATCAACCTCACCAGCAGAAATGAAGAGACTTGTTTCTGGTAACTCATCAACATGCCTCAATAGGTTCACTATAACTCTCGCCATTATCTTAAGAATTCCTCTCGTTCTCTGGAAGTTCTCATATGTGCCAATTCTACCAAAGAATATCTCTTCAATAAGTTCAGGATGGAAGGGATAACACTCGGCAAGTCTTTCTTCTCTATAAGCGTCGGCAACCCCGAGCTTGGCAACGTAAAGCTCATGGAGAGCTTTGGCAACCTTCCTGGCGAAGTTCTCATCAATGTGCTTTATGAATCTTTTCTTCAGAATTCTTATTATATCCTCCTTTGAAACTGGTTCTATCCTTATTGCTCCTCTTTCAGCTATTGCAGTGATATCTCTCAAAATTTGAGCCTCTTTTTGATAAGCTTCACTTTCTGGTATTGTAAGCACGACAATAGAAGTTTTTGTAGCCTCTGTAGCAACAAAGAGTGAGTGTATAAAACCCTTGTTTTGGGCAATCCTGCCGTTACCTTCTTTTTCGCCCATAATCTTAGAGAAGTAAACTACGAGTTCATCAAGGAGGAAAATAACAGGCTTACCGATTCTTCTTATAGCGTTTTCAATTTCTTTAGCGGTAGGAGGTAAAGTTTTTGAAGTTATAGAAACATCTCCTAATTCCTTCCCAATAACGTTCCAGAGGTTTGTTTCAGGATCAACGTTATGTCCGTCTATTGCAACTATCTTTACTTCAGGGATTGTTTCAAGTCCAAGTTCTTTAAGAATCTGTCTAATCTCCTGACTATTCAAAGCTACATCTCTATTCTTGAATACATGGTAGAGCATGACAAGAGTATGAGTTTTACCGCCTCCAAAGGTTGTATCAAGAATTATTGCATAGGATTCGTCTGAGATGGATGCCACTCGTGACAGGACTCTCATTAGTATGGTCTTCATGTAATCCGAAAAGTGCGTCTTTTTGAAGAATTGGACAGGATCAAGATAGATAGGATGAGCGTTTCCGCTGAGAAAGTTTGAGAATTCTACTTCAAAGATCGCTTCATTTATGCTTGCATGAGGGTTCGATGCAATTCTAACTAATTCATCGTCGAAAACGACTTTACCTTCCTTTATTGCATTCTTAAGAGATAAAGACTCAAAGTTGTAGACAGTCATAGTCACCCTCCATAATTATGACTCAGCTTCTCTTAAAATTAATTCATAATCTTCTTCCGGGATTTCCCGCATAGCCTTTCCCATTAGATGACCACTCCATCTCTTTTTGTTTGTAATGAATTTGAGCTTCGGAATTAAGGGCTTGAACTCCACGGGTTTGTCGAATATCTTAACAGGCTTAATCTTAACCCTCCAAGGGAAAGTTTCGTTAGTTTTCATACCCTTAGAACTGAAAATCCTCGTAGAATCCTTAAACGGCTCGGAAACGACTTCGTAAATTCCAACGATCCTCGACTCTTTAACTTCATCACCAACCTTCTCCTGCTTGAGATAGATCATAAGCTTATCTCCGGGCTTAACCTTAGCGATCGTATTCTTATGCCTCTCCGGAACTCCCCATACATTTCGCTCCTTTATCACCTTCCAGTTTGCTTCGTTCGTAATGCAGAGCCAGTAAGCCATTAAATCACCTCTCAATCTTTATAGCCTCATAGCCTCAGTAAACTTCTTAGCGTAATATTCAGAAATAGCATTATCAAGCTCGATAAACTTCTGAACGATTGGATTGTTCTTATTTAGCTTATACATCTTTGCTCTTCCAACTCTTCTTGTCTCCACAACTATTCCAAGATCCTCTAACGTTTTCCAGATCTTAAGTAAGGTAGTTCTACTAATTCCAGCACCTCTCGCTATCTCCGTTTTGGAGTAATCGAAAGCCTCGTTATCGATTAAGAAGTCGATTACCCTGATTATCGGATTATCCCTCCCCAAGAACTTCAGGAATATCGTCTCTTCCTCCATCCTCTCACCTATGGTATTATGGCATATATTGCCATTTTCTGTCACTGTATGACACAAATGTTTAAATCTCTTTTCATCAACGTTCATCAGGATGAACAATGAAGAACTCCGCAACATTCTGAAAGCTACAATTCTCAAGAAGCTTAAGAGGAGAGGAAAATGGGGACACGCTCATACAAGCTTCGATAAACTAACTTCCGGAATTCCAAAGCATTTACGTGGATTGGCTAAAGAAGTTGCCGAGGAATTGATTAAAGAAGGTTTACTAATCGCTAAGCCTACCTCCTACGGTTTGGAGATATCGTTAAATCCGAGAAGAAAGGCCGAGATCGATGAGATCATTGAGAAATACTTGAAATGAGCACCTAACAGATGGTGATGGTAAAACCAACACGTTAGGTAAGAAAGAAGATAAATATATTTTAATCTGGAATATTGGTTGTGAGATACGCTGTAGTTGAATGTCCGATTTGCAGGAAATATCTTGCAATAGATTCAAAGATGGGTTTCAGAAAGTGTCCTTATTGCGGTTACGTGAACAAGCTCAACGTTTCGAGAGTTATAAAGAAGTTTAAGAGTCCAAGAGAGGCTTCAGAGTTAGTAAGAATTCTAAATGAGAGAAATGATGACTTCAAGCCGATGAGATAATCGAATGGGGACGGGTGGGCGGGTGGGTGGGCGATAAACGATCTTCGGAGGGGAAGGTTGGAGAGACGGCCCAAAACGGTGTCACGTCGAACTCCAAACCCCAACCTTCCCCGAAAGGAGTTTGTTCGAAATTTTATAAACGTTTTGAAAAAAGAAAAAATCTGGGACTACTCGTCCCAGAACAGCTTGGGGTTCTTCACTATTAGGAGGGGTTTTTCTTCCTCATCCTGCTTGCCGTTATCGTTGTTGCTTCTTACGGTTGGCTTCTTTACAATCTCGACTTCTACCGCCATGTCCACTCCATCTACGAACCATCTCAGAGCTTCGTAAACCGCTTGGATGTGCTTGCATGCATAGTACGGCTCGTCGATGTGCTTTAAGAAGTCGGGGCAGTTGCTCTGGAATCTGGAACCGTTGTACGCTACGACATATTGACTCGGCTTTCCGTTCGTGCTGTTCAGGCTCAGCACGGCGTATTTGTTCTCTCCGACCTTTGCCACAACCATCCCGTATCTCCTTTCCGAAACTCCGGCTTCGGGGGACATAATGATCGAAAGGTCGAAGAACGAGCCAAAATTGTTTTAGCTGAAAGCTGTAAAATGTCCTTTTTTCTTTTTAAAGAAAGCTCGCCCCGATACCCGGGTTGGTTCTAAAAACGAGTAAGTCAAAAACAGGCAATGCTCATCCTTACGTCGGTCGAGCTTTCTAATTTGATTTCTTTTGGAAAATCGCTTTCAGCGCGCTCGGAGAGCAAAACATTTTTGTGCCTCGTTCTTCGCTCCCAGAGATGCCGAGAAACGGAGTTCGAAAGGAGATAACAAATATTAAGGCATAGAGGAGAGAGCGTCAGATAAGCACGATGAAAGCTTGGAAGTCATTTAGCGTTACGGGTTCTTACCTAACAGCCCGATGATTACTTAAGCACTTGTTAGGTAAGAGCAAGCGGTGAAGAATAGGAAAAAGCGGATCCCGGTATCGCGAGTTTAGGGTTTGTTTGAGCATTGCAGGTTTATCAAACACTCCACTTAAAGAGAGATACGCAGACGTTAATTGCTATACAGAGCAACCCTATGACGAACAGAGCAATCGGAATTATTTGGGATTTAGTGTCTCTGTATAAATAATAACAGAAAGCAATGATTGATATCTTAGGGAGAATTATCCCCAACTCACCGTAGCCGGCGACGAACAGATTGACAACAGGGTTTAACTCCACGCAACCACTTCTTAAATTCATAATCGTTGTAACCGTATCCCCAATTCCGTAGAAAAGTATCGCAAGGATCCAGAGCCTCACAGATCCCTAACCTCTCTGAATAACATCGACCTGAAGAAGTACAGGACTATCAGGACGGAGAGAATGGAGGCGTGTTCGTATCCAGAACGAAGGGCTAAGACTATTATCGTTCCAATAACTCCGATTAAGAACAATGGAAAGAGAGTTACGCTCTCTTTTGGCAGCTTAAACCTCTCGTTCTCGAAGTTCCAATCTTGCCAGAATTCTACAAGCTTCTTATTCTTCAAAGCTTTCCTTTCGTTCTTAACTCCACAATACAAAGCTGAGATTTTACCGAGCTTCATCAGCTCATCCAAAAATACCAAAACCTGTTTCGAGGAGTTTTCAAAGTGATTCACAGCCAGCTTAACTCTAAATTCAGCCTCCTTCAAGGCTCGGAACTTCTCGACGTTGGTTTTCAAGCCTTTCTCGTCGACTCCTGCAACTATCAAAAGAGCTTTCAGGATGTAGCTTGCGGTAGGATAATCGACGTAGACAAACGCATCGTCCATTTTCTTCTTTAGCTCGTCGGCTTCGTAGATCCTGAACGATCTTTCACCTTCGTTTTCCCTATTCTCCTCTTTCTTCTCTTCTCCCTTCTTACCTAACGTATCGGTTTTATCGCTAGCATCTGTTAGGTAAGATTTTTCCAGAGTGATATTGAGGCCGTTCAGGGCGTAGAGGATGTTCCTACCTTTGTCGGTTAGACGAACTTTTCCAACCCTCCATTCGATTAGATCGAGCTGTTTTAGATGTTCTAACCGTCTGTAGAACGTAGCCCTTGACATTCCGTTACCGTTAAAGTGTTCGTGATAAACTTCGTGAGGATTGACGTATTCTTCTCCAAAGCTTTTAAGGATCCTTAGCGATTTCTCATCGAGCTTCATAGAACCACACCTTAATTCTTACATTTTCTTCGTAATCGTTTTTTAATTTTCTGTAAAGATCAAATCCCGTTCCCGTGAAATCGTGATAGCTTTCGTTTACGGAATAGCCGATGATAATCCTGTGCTTCCACATCGATCTTTTAAGACTTTTCACTTTGGTAGTAACGACATCCAGATTCCTGTCTGCATCTTCAACGTCCAGAATCTTCAGATCCAAAATCTGAGATTTCGAGATCTTCTTAAATCTGCCGTCTTGGACGATTCCTATGTTGTTTTTGCCGTCGGTCCATACGACTTTCGCATGGCTCAGTCGGTATATCGCTCCGTTCTCAAAATATGAAAGTGAGATCGCTACACCGTTCTCAGTCGATAATCTGAACGCCTTTTCCAGTTCCGTTACAGGTTCGACGTAGCTTATCTCTACAGAGGCTAACAGGATTATACCCAACACGAAGAATTCAGCTGAAGATCCCGTCCTAAGTCTCCACGATGGTGGCGTTAAATAGTACACTGTTTCTATCGGATAAAGCAGCTTAACTCCAGAATATGTCATCATGTCTCCGAGAAGATGGCTGAAGTATGCAATTAATCCAACTATCCAGAGGCTTAGATCTATGAAAATAAGTGGGTAGGTAGCGATTAAGGCAGAGTAAAGGGTGTGGGTGTAAGTTCTGTGCTTAAGCCCTATCAGGTAATCGAAGTCCGGTAGAACTGCAAATAAAGAAGCTACAACCCAAGCCAAATGCGAAGTTAGCAGGCTTGTCAGAAAGGCTATCTCCGCTATCTTTACCATTAATATCGCTAAGGCTACGTGAGTTATCCACTTCACTCTACCACTCTCGGTTAATCAATAACCTAAACGCTTTCTCCTCTCCTCTAATATCTCATCCAACCCGGACAGCAGTTTTCTTATTTCCTTCTCCCTTTCCTTAGCTTTGATTTCTTCGATTTCCCATTGCAATCTTCGAATCTCGTTCCTGAGATCTTCGATTTTATCATCGATCTCTTCAGCTAGAATCTGTTTTATGGCTTTCAGAGTGTTGTAGTAATCGTATGCGGTCGCTAAACTCACTCCAAATTGCTCTGCTATCTCCACCGGACTTCTAGGATTCGCTTTTGCTATCTCTATCAGCCTCCTCAGAGCCTTGCTTCTTACACCTTTCATATTCTCACATTGTGAGAATTCCCCTAAATACTTTTCTCATATTGTGAGAAAAATTATAGCGAAATCCTTGCAGCTTCAGCTCAGGTCGATCTTCTCAAGCTTCCTCTTCTCCTTATGGATCTGTCTAAGTCTTTCTAAGATTGCTTTAGCCTTCTCCCTCTTCTCGGCCTTCATAGCATCGATCGCCTTTCCCAAATACTTCCACCTAACCTTTCCTCCCTCCCTGTAAACGATGTAATAATAGGGACCGTGTGGACACTTCCTACATCCATCCTTCCCGCATTTTACGTATTTAGCTACGATACTACCTTTCGGAAGTCCAAGACTTGATAACTCGTCCAAAAGCTTCCTCTCCTCTTCTTCCAGCTCCTTGAGCCTCTGCTTTCTCTTTTCGATCTCTTCGAGCTTCCACCTCAGCTCCTCTTCAATCTCTTCGATCTTACCTAACTTCCTCGCCATGTTAACACCTCTTGTTAGGTAAGATGATCTTACCTAACAGCTTAACGTATTTAACCCTTTCCGTTAGGTAAGATTTTAAACAAAGCAATAACTTTTTAAAGGGTAAAAGGAAAGGAATGCTGTGATTGAAAAACTTAAGGGTATATTTAATTTCTTCCGCTTCAAAGATGAAAATGAAGCAATAATAGTTGGGCTTGCAGGGAGTGAAGAAATTTTTGGAGAGGCAATAGATGTTATTTTAAAAAGAAATAAGGAAAAAATAAAGCAAAATCATTAATCGATCCCTTTTGTAAAAGCCCTCTCAGCGGATTCTTGAGCTTTTCAAATTTCCCTTTTCCAACCCTCCTTCAGAATCTCCTGCTCAATCAAGCAACTTTTCTTACTCCCTCAGAAGCTCGATTCTGATTCAATCTCACTCTAAAGCGGATTTCTTCAACCTCTTTTATCTTACCTAACAACCTAACGTACTTAACCTTTTCTGTTAGGTAAGACAACTCTGAGATAGTTCGAAGGTTTATTATATACGGTGATCTAACATCAAAACAATGATAGACAACGTAACCTTAATCAAAGACTTGAAAGAGTTAAGAGAGAAAATTCAAGAAGACTTAGAAAGACTAGATTCTATCATCGAGACGTTAGAAATAATGGCTGACGAAGATTTGATGAAATCAATTAAGAAGGGCTTAGAAGATATTGAGAAGGGCGATGTCGTCGATTTTGAAGACCTTCTGAAAGATTAATAAACCTCTTTTCTGTGACCTATCGAAACAAGCCAAATTATCTTGTTATTCTCGTCAACTTTGTAAATGATTCGGTATTTCCCAACTCTCAATGATCTCAATCCGGCCAAATCGTAAGATAACGGTTTACCAGCATATGGATTTTCCTTTAACTTTTCCAAAGATTTCAGAATACGCTCCTTTAGAGGTCCATCTTTCTTAGTTAGATCCTTAAACCTTTTCTTGAATTCTTTCGATGGTTTAATAGTCCACATGACGTATTTATGAAGTATCCAAAAATTGATAAAACTTTCAAAAAATTTATTAAAATTTAAATATTATATGCTCATAACTAGTCTGAGAATGATTGAAGAACAACTCACTAGTCTTAGATATCTTTACGTTTCGGTCACCGTACACCAGAAACTGAATACCTTTTCGGCGGTAACGTTGATAAGCTTTGTGGAGGTAATGTTTGTAGGGTATGATAAAAACTTTCTTTAAGGAAGGTAATTTGAAATAGGATCCGTCCGACCAGCTGTGAAGAAGAATACGGTACTGACTTTTTAAACATCAAACATGAACATAGATAATAAAAGTGAAAGCAAAGACATTACCACAGCCAACATTATTTTTCTGTAAATTTTAAGCCCCTTTGTGAATTCGTCAGCGTAGCTAGAAACGGATGAAACAAGCTCGATGTGCTTCATTATATTCTCAGATAAGGCCAATTCTGCCTTCGTAAAACTGTTTATCATCTCGTTCCAATTCCTGTATACTTCCCCATATCTATCTAACCTCTGATCGAAGCGATCTAACAGTATTCTGAGATCCCTAAGACTATCGTTAATTTGAGTTAGCAAAAGATTACTTTAAATCTTCTAGCCTTTGAAAATTTCATTAGCGAAACGACTTTTCCCAAATACTTACCTTTAGTTTTACTACCTTCCTTGTAGCTCTAAAAGCACATCTAATAGCTTTTCTCTTTCTCTTCAAGCTCCTTTAACTTTTTCTTCCTTTTTTCAACCTCTTCAAGTGTCTTCCCCCACTCTAACACGCTCTTACCTAACCTCTTGCCTATTTACCACTTACGGTTTGGTAAGAATCTTACCTAATCTTGACAATAAGATTGTAAGTTTAGCAACTCTCAAAAGAAGAATCCTTAGTCTTAAATAATATCCCGACGAAGGATGAACATGGAAATAATTTTCCACGACAGGGAGAATGAGATCGATGAAATCCCGTAAAACTAACCTTCCCGACTGACTATATAAAGTCTAAGGCAATCTGTTCTTAATGAACATAATCTTATCATCTCCCTAGATCTTCTTGAAGTATTCGATCATAAACTCCTCAGGAAATGGGTTAAATAGTTAATATACTTTCGCTTCTTCTAGGATTTCTCTAACCGATTCCACGAATTCTTTGAAATCTCTTGTAAGGTCGAGACATAGTGGTATGGTTTTAACCGGTAGTTTTATCTCTCCACTAGCGGTATCAAGGCTAAAGCGAGGTTTTCTCCAAGATCCGTTAGCTGGTAGTATACTTTTGGTGGCTTTTCTGGCTTAACAATCCTAGTTATAGCCTTATAACTTCGTCACTTTCGTAAGCCTTTCTTCCTGGCTTTATCTCCGTGAGTAGAGCTAACTTTGCTTCTTGGCCTGCGGAAACCCATTGTGGCTCAACTGCACCAGTTCTAATCCAAACGGATTCGTAAGGTGGTTGGACGAAGTAGCCTTCTCTAACGAGCTTGTAGAATTCTTCGTCTGGAATCTTATCTTTCACATCTTCGAATCTTATTGCAGACCCAGGTGGTATATCGAGTATAGCATCCACATTAACCACCTCGCGCGGAAAACGGTGAGTAGGAAAAATTTATAGGAGTGGGTTTCAAAATGGTGGTGGTATGGATAAGGTAGTGGTACGGGTAGATAGAAAGGGAAGACTTGTCATTCCGAAAAAGCTGAGAGAGAAGTTGGACGTTCGTGATTACGTTGAAGTAAGCGTTGAGGGAGACAAGATAGTCATAAAGCCTATTAAATCCGTTGCCGACGAATTCTTCGGAGTTTTTAAGGTTGAGAGGTGGCCCAAGGATTTGGACGAGTTTCTAGCTAAAGAGGTGACGGAAGGATGGTTAAGAGATATGTAGACGTCAACGTATTCGTTTACTGGCTTTGCGGTCATCCTGAGTTTGGCGGGAAAGCCAAGAAGTGGGTCGAAAAGATCGAAAAGGAAAGAAATTTTGTAACTTCAACACTAACCCTTTACGAGACTATCGTAATCGTTGCTGGATTGACGAATAACAGTTTAAAGGACGAAAACTTCGTTAAGACTGTCATCGACTCTTTTGAGAGTTTGAAGAGTTTAAAGATCGAACCGCTCGTCAAAGAAGATTTTGCAAACGGGGTAGAAATTATGAACAATTTTGGATTAGATTTCGAAGATTCGTTGCACTTAGCGGTAGCTCTGAGGAAAAACGTAGATGAAATCGTTTCAAACGATACCGACTTCGATAAGGCTAAGGTAAAGAGAGTTTTTAGTTAATTAACTCATCGTCTTCGGAGAGTATGTCTTCGACGTCGAACGACTCTTCAATGAATTCTGGTATATTTAGTTCGTCTTTGAGCGCTTCTTTGACTTTCTCCGCCAATTCTTCGTAGTGTTCAACTTTCGTGTGGTAGATATCTCTGACGATTTCGTTTTCTGGATTGAACTCCTTAATTCTCTTTAGCAGATACTTTAGTGCTTCGTATTGCCAAAGGACATAGTCTTCCTTAGAGATTCTGTTTATTGCTTTGACTCTTATCACTTCATATATTTCGCAAATCTTTAATAGTTGGTTGTTTCTATCGACACGTAGTATGCAGATATTGAATGTTCTTTTATCATACAAAGTTTTAAAGGTTTTGAGGGAGCTATCGCTGAAACCTAAGACGAAGGAAGAGTTAAGAGAAAGTGTAAGCACATCAGTTTCGTCGCTTCTACAGATCCTTGATAAGATGATTGAGTTAGGGTTAATAGAGAGAGAAGACGACACGTTTAGGATTACACCTAAGGGTAAGTTTATTCTGCTAATTCAAGAGACTGTAAGGAAGTATGAGAAATTAAATTTTTAGAGAAATTAGAATTGAACGAGTACGACCTCGAAGACTTGCCGAATTACCTCGTTGCGAGGTTTTACGAGCTTAGTGAGGTGAGAGTGGTCGAGAGAGACGAGGACGTATTCACGCCACACGAGGAGTTCATAGAAAATCTGACGAAATCTGAAGAGATATACGGGTATGCGTCGGTTTTCTTTCCGGAATACGTTGAAACGTTTCTGAGATTTGCTGAAGAGGACAAAAAGATCGAAATAGTCGTTAACGGGAGAGTATTTAGTCGAATAGTTAGAGAATATAGGAGTGAGCTTGAGAAAGGGATATGCAAGAGAAACGTGAGTTTTTACGTTTCGAAAAGAGATTTTAGGTTTTCTTTCGTCGTTACCGACAAATTCTTCTCAATATCGTTTTACAGGAGGAACGGTTTCTTCGATTACAAGAGAGATTTCGTTTGCTTCAGCGAAGATTGTCTGCGGTGGGGTAGGGATCTGTTCAACTACGTTAAGGATAACTCCGTAAGAGTAGACAGAGTAAAGCTGAAAGAGTTGGTTCGGAGTCTACGATTATCCTAGCTTTCCTCTCATCGATTAAGATTGCTATCTGTGTCAAGACGAAACTCGAAATTAAGACTGGATGAAAGTGAAATAACGCCATCATATGTGCCACCATGTTCAGAAAACTCAAAAACACCTTGAAGTATTTTCCGAGAAGTTTCGGAAGGGTGAGTATTTCGTCTCTATCTATGTCCTTCAGGTCGAAAATTGCGGAGTTTACGAACAGTTTAAGGAAGTAGAAGGAAAATATTGGAAAATCGAACGTTTCGAGGGATAAGGTTATCGACAAACTCCACGAAAGTCCTATGACCACATTTTTAACACCGCAACCGGCTTTTAACCTAAACCTTCTCCCCTTAAATTTTAAGCCGTAAGAGTAGAGGAAACCTACGGCGATTAGAAGTAAAGGAACTATCAAGATACCTCTTACTGCGTAAGCAATTAAGCCGAAGAAGTAAAAAGGATTGAGTGGTAAGTTTTTCCACCGTAGTCCTCTATTCTGTCAAAGCTGTAAATGCTAAGCGTTAGAAAGAACGCTCCTATTAGTAAAATCGGATCTGGACTTAGAGATAAAAGAATGTACGCGACGTACAACCTCATAGCTCCAGAAACGGCAGTTGGTATCGATACAATTACGTTTCTCATCTCTCAAATACTTTAATCCATCTTATTGATCTAAATTTCTCGACTAAATTCTTTAGTTACCATCTAAAAATTTAAGATGCCTACTAAAAATTTAGTTGCCAACTAAATCCTTCAAATGCCGACTAAAATTTTCATTTAACGATAAAATAAAAATTAAATAATTGCTATGTGTAGGTTAAGTTGGTGGTGAAGGAAGTATGCTAAGAAAGTTGTTAGAAGTGCTATTGGTTTTGGTGATGTTGGGAAGCGTAGTTAGTCCAGCGATGGCAGCAACTGAAAAGATAGACAAAAATACAAGAAAAATAAATATGAGAACAGAAATTTTTAGAGAATTGGATAATTTAAAAGCAAAGCTTGGGATGCACAACATATTTAAAATAGAAGTGGTGAAAAAATTCAGTAAAAAAGAAGATGTTGAGAAGATTGTTACAAACATCGTCAAGACTAAGCTTGACAATATAGGGTTAAATAAAAAAGATAAAATTAAAATAATAAAAACTATACAGAATTATCTTAAGTCAAAAAAGCTTAAGTCACCAGTAATTGCGAAAATTAAATGGCTCCCAGAAGGAGAAGAATCAATTGCCGTATTTGACAACGGTAAAATAGTATTTGACTCCTATACGTGGTTCTATGGAACTAAATTTGTTGCAAAGAAAAATACAAAGTCCTATGGCAACCAAATCCGTTCACTGGTCTGATCATATGCCTCTCCACAAAGTAGTTGATATTTATAACATCTATGGAGTAAAGATAGCCACTTGGACATACTATGTTGACATTCTTACCGAGATATCCCCATCAAGTCAAATAGAACTTAGTGGAACTGGCTACATAGATGGGTCAGTAAAAGTGAAGATATCGACAGAGGGTTTCACCATAAATAAACCAGCTGTATTAATTGGGGATGGAGCATCAAGCGGTTACGCCTTTAACACATACGAATATGTTATAAAAGTAAAAATTACTACGCCAAATCAAGATTTAACGGACATAAATAAATACGACCACTTTGCAGCTGGAACAGGTTCAAGAATTGATGCCAATAATGGAGAGGATTCGGCAAGCGTGTCCATAGGTGTTAGTTTGGGGCCGTTTAGTGTTACTAACACTCCAAATAATAACTTTGTGAAAGCGGAGGCTGGGGATACTTACGGTAGATATATAAAGATCATAAACAAATACAACCCATGGCATTTAACACATTTAGGTAACGATGTTGGAGTATATTTTGATGGTGGTGAAATGGGTTACAGCTTAAAATTTAGGGTAGGAGATAGCCTAAATCCAAGTTTAGGGACGGTCGATGTAACATATAAGATAAATTATATTGCAGTGCTTGGGGCTGTAGAATTCCACAGCGTAGCCTCTCCAGATACATATACAGCACATTTAGAGTTCATGAGAGGTTGAGAAATATGATCAAATATCCAAAAATGGTCGTGTACTCTATAATTTTTTTGAATATCGTTATATTTTTGACGTCTATATTATATATTCCAAAACTCTTTAAATTTTCTATCTTATTTTCGTTATCTTCTATAGCTTTTATGTGTTTATACTTCAATGATAAAAAATTATTAGAAATATTAATTATTTTTATTATAATAATATTATTCGAATTTTTCTTGATAGATATTTTTCCGATAATATCTGTTGGTATAGTTATATCTGTCATCGTATTTCCAATATTTTGTGGAGTGTTATGTCTTAAGAAAATCATGTCCGGTGACTGTAATGAAACGGGTTAGGTTGTTGGTAGGAGTGTTGTTGGTTTTATTAATGCTCGGAAGCGTAGTTAGTCCAACGTTAGCTGTGAATGTCGAACAAAAGACTCCAGCATGTCCAAGTTGCTCAGAAGCTGTAACTGGAAAGTCAAAGATTGTAGTAATTGAAGCTAAAGGAATAGAGAGAAATACAATTCTTGCTAAGGCTTTGAAAAGTGAAGATATGAGGAAAATTATGGACGAACTTACCAAGAAAGGTTACACTCTTAACCTATCGAGTGCCAAGATTGGTAAAATTATCACACAAAATCGCATAGCTGAGGTTGCGGTAATACCGATGAAGTCGAAGCAAGGGGAAGTTAGGTTGATCTATGTCTCAGTGAATGGAACTGTAAAAGTAAGAGCTGTTGAGGCTATTGAGAAAAGCGATCCAAAGCAAATTATAGTTTACCGCATAGAGAACGGAAAAATTGAAAGCTATGCCTTGCAAATTAAAGGAGAAGGATGTACAGAGACTTGCGGACTTATCTGTGGGATGTCAAGCGCAACCATATGTTTAATTTTGTGCGCAGTCGTTGCAGATAATCCGGCGTGTGATATCGGATGCTCAATTGTTATGGGTGGCATTTGCGGTGCTGTGTGTGACCAGTGGTGCACAGGAAACATTAATCCATGTGATGCTGGGTGTGGAGCATTTTGTTCGGGAATGTGCGCAGGAGTATGTATTGGTATAACTAAGTGGCTAGGAGTGCCAGAGCTCACGTACTTCTGCGAGAAATACGCGTGTTCTCCAGCTTGTACTGGAGTCTGTGAGGTAATATGTTGAGCAAAAAGGATTTTTTAATTTTTCTTTTAAATTTTGGGGCAGGTTTGGCCGTGCTGATGGTAGCATTTCACTACTTTCTGTCTTTACCGGTTGAGAGTAGTTTCGTTGCGGCTTTGATCTTGTCTTTAGTTCTTGACGTTGCGTACATTCTAAACAAGAAAGTTAGGCGGATAAGGAGAGGGGACAAGGTAGTTTTAGTTATGCTAACATTGGTTTGTCTGGTTTACGGAACTCTTGCAATCCACCACATTTTCGTTCTATCA
>JALSOD010000191.1 GCA_026986655.1 Caldifarciminota bacterium
CAAGAGTGGCACCAGATACAATGAAAGGAACAGATTCCTTAGCAGGGAAGCTCAAACCTGTCTTTAGAATCGAATAAATCGAAAATATGGTAAAAAGTGAGTAAACTCGAAAGGATACAATAAAAAACGGTGGAATGTTTCTGACATTTTTTCTTACCAGAACCGTATTGAATGAAAACATCAAAGTAATTGCTACCACTATCAATATCTTGAGAATCTCACCTCGCGGTGAGGCCCCTGTAATGATTAACACTCCTGAAATAGCCACAAGTCCACCAACAATCTCAAGTGGTTTCAGCTTCTCCTTCAAAATTAGAAACGCCCAGAATGCCACAAAAACAGGACTTAGATTCCCCACAAATGAAAGAATTGAAGGATTCATTATTTTAAGAAGTTTGAAAAAAATAAAAGTCCCAAGCGCCTCAGAAAGCCCGAAGTAGAGGAAGAAAAAAGGGTGCTCCCTTACACTTTTTGTAAACCCTCGAAGTTTCCTTCCAACAATGACGAAGCTAAGGATAAAAGCTACAGAAAACCACCAGAATAGAAAAACATCAGTTGGAGTTTTCTCTTGAGCAAATCTTGCCAAAATATACACAGAGGAGAATCCCAGCGCAGAGACAAATGAGTAAAGTATACCTTTAAAACTATTCTCTCCCATCACACAACAAACCTAACAAACCCCATGTACAACCAGAAAAGCGAGTAAAGTGCAATAACCGAAGGAAGAAGGATTCTATACAACTTTATTGTATCTGCCCTGAAGTAAGTTTTTGTAACCGCAAGACATAGATGCGCTGGTGAGAGCAAAATTCCCATGAAACCACTAACGTAACCAATAAAAACGTAATTCAAATTATTCCCGAGGAATCCAAGAAGCACAGGAAAGGCAACTCCGATATAGGCAGAATTAACACCTGTCAAAAATCCTATCAGGAAAGGTATCAAGATGATGGGAATGAGCGGAGAAAGACCCCAGCCAACCATCTCATCGGGCAAATGATTCAATACACCGGATAGCTGAAGTTCCTTTTTAAAAATCATTACAAAAACCAGTATTAGAAAAATCTTCCAGGATAGCCCCTTTCTAAGGGAGCCACCAATATCTGGCAGTGAAAATCTTTTTGAAACAAATAGAGTAACGAGTACGATCGCAAGCCCAATTACAAGATCTATCCTGATAACCAGAACGAGCAAAATGATCAGATAGATTGGCCATAAAACCATAAGAAACTTCATGAATTTTTCCTTTCTATTGACACTCTCACCGTTGCTCAATGAGAAAAATGGTAGTCTCCAAAAAAGGATAAAAAAGCCCGTGGCAGCAGAGATAATAACCATTGGTAATTGATGTATCCCTACCTTCCAGATGGGAATACCTGTTATTGCCGAGGTGAGAATTAACCCAGGATACAGTGGCCAGGTATATTCCCAGATATGCCGGAACCAGTAGTTGAAGAATGTCAGGTCTTCTGCAGACAGGCTCATCTTCCTGCCAATTTCTTCGGCGAGTGGGGCTGAAAGCATGGCTCCAGAGGGCATAGGTAAAAGACCAATTATCATGGATGGAATGACAAAGGCGACTCTGAGGTCCTTAAACAACCCCTCAACTGATTCTACAAATTGAGCGAGATATCCGGATCTATACAAAGCTTCACCGAAGGAAATGATAAGCCAAACAACAATTATCAAATGGATGGTGGAATATCCAAGTGCTCCTTTGTAAAAAGACCGAAAAATTATATGTGGAGTAAACTTGAATATGATAGGAGTAACAATTGAAAGGGCGGCTATAACCACCCATATTTCCTGTCTTAAAATCAGTAGAATTACAGCAATAATAAAGGCTATGGAGAATTTCAAGGTGATCATAATGGCGTATTATAAGGTCGTTGTTAAGGACGGCAAATTCGTTCGCAATGCGAACTAATTTGCCGTCCTTCTTTCTTACCTTACAACTTCATCTGGATGTATTATCCACAAATACAGAGGATATTCGAAAATTTTTCGCATTAACCTGAATTGCGTGTAATAAAAAGCATTTTTGCATCCTTCCTGCTCCCTCTTCTCGCGAAGGGAGATTCGCTTTTTTTGAACTCCCTCTTGGAAAAGGTTATGTAATAGGAGGATTTTTACCCTTTCTTTAATTTTCAAACGCTCTTACCAAATTCAAGGAAATTTTACAAGTGATTTATATCAATAAACTGTGGTTTTTACCCCGGTGTAGAGTTTATGTCTCACAATATACTTTTCTACTTCTTCCGGGACGAGGAATTTAATGGATTTCCCCAATCTAACACGATGCCGCACCTCTGTTGAAGAAATATCAATCTCCCGTTGCTTTATAAAGATCACCCTGGGGTGAATTTTTTCCCTTCTGTGGTCACTTGATTTTCTCTCCATAACCACAAGGTGGGCATATTTAAAGAGCTCAAGTGGTTTGTACCAGGTATTTATTCGAGAGTACTGATCCATTCCTATGAGAAAGTAAA
>JALSOD010000192.1 GCA_026986655.1 Caldifarciminota bacterium
CTGCGGATATTCCTCTACAATAAGGGGAGGTTGATCATCAAATATGAAACTCGAGTTAAAGGTTTCGCCGGTAACACCGTTTGAAGAAATGGGAGTAATCTGTATTTGATATGTCCCATTATCAGACAGAAGAGAATTAAAGCGATAAACTATATATCTGAGGGTATCGTTCCCTGAAAAGCTCTTGGTACCTGGAACATAGCTTCCATCAGGGGCAATGACACGGATAGTGGATGAGGTATCAACTCCGGTTCCTGTCCTGTCATAAATTAATGCAAAAACACTATCTACTGCATTGACATAAGCGTCTTGCTGCGGGAAGATGCTTATAACAACAGGTTCAATGGCAGTAACTGTAAATTTTATTGTCTTCAAAGTCTTATTCAATGCCCGGTCTGTTAATTCAATCTGCAAAGTATAATTTCCTCCATAAATTCTGGCCGCTGAATCAATGACCCATGAAAGTGTGTATGTGCCATCACGATTATCGTGAACACTCTTTCGGCCAGGCACGGCTGTTGAATCAGGATACAAAAGAAAAATATGAGTTCGAGAAAAATCTATCCCGGAGCTTGTGTCCACTCCGGGTCTCCTGTCCGAAATAAGGGCGTAAACACTGTCTCTCAATATTACACCTGTATCTCCAGAATCTGGTATCGTGGATACAATGTAAGGTGGAATGTTGTCATAAATAAATCTCAGGGTATCGATTATTCTGTTATTTATCGAATCAGACATCTCAAGAATTATCGTATAAAGTCCATCCATAGCGCCGTTGGGTATCAAAGGGGAATTGGGTACAAAAGCAAATAAAGTGTCTCCACTGCTCAATAGATTACCGGGAACCGTTGAGCTATCGGGCGCGATGAGGTTGATGTTTACATCACTAATTCCACATCCGCCGTTATCTGAGATATAAAAGTACAGCGTATCGACTGTATCCCGGATTGCCGTATCACCGGACGGAAAGCTAAAAAGCAATTGTGGAGGAGTTGTATCAATACGAAAAACAATTGAATCCGTAAGAGTATTTGTAGCTCTATCCCTTACAAATAATCTTAGAGTGTAGAGACCGTCTCCCAATAGCCGACTTTGGTCGGGAAAGAATATAAGGGTATCCGGCAGCCTGTATATGTAGTGACCACTAACAGGCAGACTACCCTTGTAAAGAGTGGCTCTTGCAGTGTTCATATTCACACCGGAAACATTGTCATTAAATACAACGAGGATACTATCAACCCGGGTTTGTGAAAGAACCTGACCACTAACCGGGTAGGATGTATCAATTTCAGGAGGCTGTGTATCATAAATAAAATGGAACGTATCTCTACTCGTATTGTTAGCAAGATCAGTAACTTTCGCTGCAATCGAATACTCCCCATCTGCTGAGCCATCACGTGGTAATGGTGGGTCAGGGTAAAAATAAAACTCGGTGTCGGTAACAAAGAGTAAATCACCGTTCACATTTCCCAAAGGACCGTTCATGGCAACCTGTGTACTATCTCTATTCATTCCGCTCAGTGAATCGTGTACAAGAAATCTCACTGTATCGAGGGAGCTTACAACAGAGCTATCCTCAGGGAATACATCAATCAGAGGTCCCTCGGTATCAAAGGTGAACCTCACAGTATCCTTTGTCTCATTCCATGCAGAATCAAACACACTTATGACAAACCTATACCTTCCATCCTCTCCTGAATGGGGGTGTAAGGGAGTTTGCAAAATAAGGAAAAGTGTATCCAACTTCATAAAAACCGTATCCACCGGGAGAGAGCTCCCATTTTGTTCGACAAAAGCGCAGAAAGTATCTGGATTTACCCCCGAGATATTATCTTCAACAATTGCAAAAAGTGTATCGAGGGACCAGTTTATATAGCTATCATTCTGCGGAAATGTATACAACACAGCCGGAGGAGTCGGATCGTACACAAATTTCACAATGTTGGATGTATCACCCTGGTTCATGACATCGTCAAAGGCAATGGCATAAATCAAAGAATCACCAACCTCAAAAGTGATAGGGTACTCGAACCTTCCTGAAACAGAATCTGAATACACCTGTCCCGCGAGCTGACCGTTCTTGTAAATTTTCACGAGAGACATAGGCTCAGTATATCCAACAACCGTATCAACTGAAGACGCGGTTATTTCAGGTATTGAAAGTGTATCGAGTTGTATAAAAGAAGGTCCTTTGTTATCAATTTCTAAGACTCCTACTCCCTGATCTGCATCTCCCGTATTTGGATCGTAAGCAGTGACAACAACTGAGTAAATACTGTCAGCATTAATTGCAAGAAACCGCCCATTTATTTTGCCATTGAATCTTATTGAATGGTCTCCACCGGTTTCAAGCGTATCATTTAAAAGTGTTGCCACATACGTCGTCGAATCAAATCGGGTGGTTGAACTGTAGAGTTTGATATTTACAACAGCCTCCTCTGAAATGGAGTATCTAATCTCAGTGATATCATATAAACCATCCTGATTTGCGGGTGAAATTTTTGCCGGGTAGGTTACAATATTCCCAACTGTTGTGGGAACAGAATTTGCGATTATTTCCCCACCAACATGCTTTACATTCCCAGCCTCATCTTCCACCTGGATATCATAGGTGTATCGGCCATCCGGAATTGGGCCAGGTCCCCATTGGTATATATAATGGCCATCTCCCCTGAAAGATTGCCAGAAATTTACCGTATTAACAACATTTCCGTACTCATCAACAATTTTTAGACTTGCGTTTCCCGTAAAGGCATAAATTCCTATCTGAACGTAGTCTGTGGGCTGCTGGAGACTATCAGATGGCCAGATAGAAAGCAGAGAACTCACCGTCATTTTGTTGGTCAAATCTCCTACCCTAATGAGCTCAATAGGTCTACTTGCAACTTCAACGGACACGTCTCTGCCTGCCCAATCTTTAAAACCAAATGAAAAACCATCTACTGTCATCTGATCCACCTTTACGGCAAAATATACCGGGAATGGAGGAAAATCCGGGGTTTTTACAACTTGATCACCAATTTTAAGAGTATCATTTCCCTGGACAAGCACATAGCCAGTCTGGGTTACTATGAGAGTTGCAATTCTGTGGTTTGGCAACATCAGAGAATCATACTCCGGTGGATGCGTATTATTTACGGTGAACTCAAAGTTTGCATAGTCCTCAATACCATCGTTGTTGGGAGAAAATGGATTGGGGCTAACACTGACTGCCGGAATTGTGGGAAGAGTTGTATCAACTACGGCCTTAAAAATTGTACTATCAGATACATTTCCGGCCGTGTCCACGGCAAAAATCATAAAGCTAAAGGTTGTGTTGTGGATCAGACCATTTACTTTCCCATCCCAGGTATACTCGTAATGTCCTGAAAGGATAAAGGTTGAATCTATCAATCTGTAGCCACTGTCACCGGGAAAGAAAGGATCTGTGCCCACAACTTCAAGTACAACGTTTGCAGGTTCAGATAGAATAAACCCAATTTTAGTGGAATCATTTCTTCCGTCATTGTTAGGAGAAACAGGATTGGGGTTTACATATATACCCGTGACGGTAGGAGGGATGGAATCAACCTGTGCAAATGCCAGAGCCGGAATTATAAAAAAAATCGTAGCAATTATTTTATTCATTTTTAACTATCTTCGGGGTAACAAAGATTAAAATTTCCTTCTTCTCAACAGATTTCGAGCGGGAACCGAAAAGTGCTCCTATAACCGGTAACTTGTGCAGGAAAGGTATACCCTGATGACCAGACGCCTGTCGACTTTTGAGAACTCCACCAATAACAACAGTCTGTCCGTCCTTTACTCTGAGCACTGTTTTTGCTCTTTGAATAGAAATAATAGGCCCAGGCGCTCCTTCCATAATTCCTGCAATATCTCCAACCTGCGGCTCCAGCTCCATAGTTATTTCATCATTGGGGCTTATGTGAGGGGTGACCGAAAGCTTCAGGGTTGCGTCATAGAATGAAACAACAGGGTTTCCAGCCTGATCTCTCATGATCACTGGTATCATTTTACCGGATGAAATAATCGCCTCCTGATTATCCTCCACCATGATCTTTGGTTCAGATAAGATATTGGCCTTACTTTCACTTTCAAGCTGATTGATCATTGCATTAATATTGTAAGACGGGAACACCTTTCCAAAAGTTAATTGGAGACCCTGCTCACCCTCCCCCCCTGCAATTAGACTCACTCCACCTCTTGTTTTTGCCAGTGTATCAATGACATTTCCTATTGACCAATTGATCCCAAGCTGTCTTGCTGCATCGTAATCCACCTCTACAATCCTTGCTGAAATCATGACCTGTTTATTGGGAACATCAACCTCCTTAATCAACTTTTTGATTCCTTCGATTACTTCGGGAAGATCAGTAATTATGATTGAATTTGTCCTTTCATCAATTTCAATATTACCCCGATCGGATAAGTGCTTTTCACAAATCGTCTTAACCTCTTTCGCCTTCGCATACTTTAGACTAATTACGGCAGTTGATAACTTGGCAAGAGATTTCATTGTTTCGTACTCTTCCTTCGACGTGATGGTGATTATTCCATTCTTTTCCTGGTAGCTCAAACCAGCTGCCTCTGTGACAATTCCAAGTGCGGTTTTCCAGGGTACGTTGTAAAGGTTCAAGGTCACCGTTCCCTTGACATCAGTTGAAAGTACAATGTTCGCCCCGGAAATCTCGGCAAGTGCTTTTAGAACATCTTTGACATTTGCATTTTCAACATTGAGCGTAACAAGAGCATTCGGATTGGCTGCGCGTAACTGCGGGACAAAGAAAAGTATTACTATCAATCCAAATTTTGTAAGTTTCATTTCAGTATTTCCATCGGTTTTTTTAGCTTAATTCTAATAGTTCTTGCGTATCCACGCAAGCCAACAAGGAAAATAGCCTGATTTTCTGTCAACTTCCATAATTTACCATTTTTCACCATGGTCCCTTCTTTAAGAATGTATGTTTTATTAGATTTGTCCACAAATATGCCCAACTTTTTCCTCCCCTGAATAATCACCCCAACAAGTCTGGCAGAGAAGGGGTCAAGGAGTAGGGAATCAGGCTTTTCACTCACAAGACTCTTGAATATATCACCTCTTCCCGGTGGATAGAACTTTACACGTCTGATATTGAGAATCTGCATTATCGTTGATGGACGCAACTGTGGCAAGGTAGCAACACTCTCCTCTACCGCCTTTTTCCCTATTAATTTTGGAGGATAAACTCTCACTGTGACAATATTTCCTACCTGCTCAACCTTATATTCGCTCCTTTCTTTTTCTGCAATGATTATTCTCACAGTGTGATTTTTCCCTGGTGATATCTTTATGTATTTAACATTAGCCTTGTTTACATCTATCTTGTTCAGGTCCTTAAAATAATCCATGTACGGGAAGAATAGGACGATGTTTTTCTTTTCAAGGTAATTCCGGTAATCCACGACCTCGTCCCTGAACTTCAACATGATTTCTGCAAACCCTGGTTGCTCTTCAAAATATATGTCTGTAAGCTCGTTGTATGCTCCCAATAAACCGGTAAGCAAGAAACCTATAAATATAAGATGACTATTTACCTTCATTCAAAAGAGTCTCCATTTTTGTACCACTAAATACATAAATTTGAAGAGTAAAATGTGCCTTTATAGAAAATTCCGGGTAATCCTTGGACTTAAAAGAGACGATGTCAAGATTCGTAATTTTCGTAACCTGCGGGGAATTCGTCAGGTCCTCAACGAACTTTCCAAAATTTTTATAGGTTCCAAGCAAATCAATCTCCAATGGGTAAATCGAGTAAAATCCTTTCACGCTTATGGTCAAAGGTTTAAACATCGTGAATTCAAGACCGTTTCTCAATCCCATCAGAGCAATCTTTTTTATCCAACGTGGGACCTCACTCTGTGAGGGTAAAATCTGATTAAGTTTATTCCATAGTTGCTCTATTGAATCCGCCTCCGCCTTTACCTTACCAAAGTTTTTGATCTTCTTACGGTACTTTTGCAGTATAAGCTGCTCCTGACTGATTCTGGTTTTAAGCTCGTTTATCTTCCTCTTCCTTGGCTGGTAAACCTTGTAAATAAATCCACCCACAAGTAGAATTTCCAGTACTATGACAGCACTCCAGACGTTCTTTGACTTCTTAAATATGTCAGCGTTGAAGTCCAACTGGTGCACCTCCAATTTTTATCTGCGGATAGAGTACAAGCTCAAACGTTACATATCCAACACCCTCTAACTCATTCTTCTTCAAATAAACAAGGTCAACCTTATTCCAGATGTTCTTTGCGTCGGCCAATCTCTTCATAAAATTCGACACCTCGATGGAGGTGAACGCTCCCCCATCTATCAAGAATCTTTTAATGTTGCCCTCAGAATCTTCTTTCAGTTCGTTGATCCACGTGTTAGGTGGAATACTCCGGTTAATGCTATTTAAAATCTGAATATGGAAAGCCCTGTCTCCGGCTATTTGCTTTATCACATCAATCTTTTTTGATAGTTCTGTCTTCTTCTTATCTATTTCCTGCAATATCTTTAACTTATCACCAAGTAATTTTTTCTCCTCTTGTATTTCCTTTTCCTGTTTTAAAAGCATCTCATAGGTTGAAATCTGTGCTTTATTAGCAAAAAAGATAAATACAAGAGTTGCCAAAAACAAAACTCCGGGAGCAATTAAATTTCCGACAAGCGGCGGAATTTTTATCCTTTTCCTTTCTCCCCTTTTATATGGACTTAAATTGATAAGCGTTTCGGCCGAAACCTCTATCCCTCTAAGGGCACATCCCATTACAACAGAGAATAACCGCTGCTCTTTCTCTGAAATCTCAAATTTTTCTTCAATTTCCTCCCTATTAGCAACGTTTTTAAATGGATCAACAATAACAAGTTCAATGTCTTCGAAGAGCATTTTGAGCGGTTCTTCGATGTTCCTGATGTTTACTCCTCCTCCTGTGAGAAATACACCGGAGATATCCAGTCCAGAAATCGATATATATCTTTGAATTTCGTCAGCAAGGGATTGATTTAGACCATTTATAATAGTCTCAAAACTCGCAACCTGCTCGTCTGGGATTTCTGAATTGAACAATAATTCATTAGCTTCATCATAATCGATATTCATAAATTTTGTTAAAGAATCAATATACTTTTTGATAGAAAAGTCTCCATCCTGGTGATCGTAATAAAGTCCGTTGGAGATCATGATATAAGAGGAACCATCAAAACCGATGTCAATGATGAGGTAATTTTTATCTGGTTCTAAATAATAATTGAATTTTACCGTGTTTATTAATGAAAGAGGGGTTGCATCAAGAATTCCCAGAGTCAGTCCTGCAAAGTGGAGTGAATCTTCGATCATGTAAACCGTTTCCTGCCTCGTAGCCACGATATAAACAGGTATATCTCCCCCACTGGATTTCGGTGGCAAAATCCAATAATCCCAAAAAACAGTCTCAATATCGAATGGCAACACCCTTTGTGCCTCTTCTACAATCCTAACTTCTAACTCCTGAGATTCAGCGGGAGATATAAGGAAATTTTTAATTATGAGATTTTTTCCCCCAACTGAGGTAACTGCAAATTTTTTGGAGATCTTAAGATTTTCAAGAAGTTCCTTGATTTCCGATGCTATTACTTCCCTATCTATGATCTCTTTTGCAACAACACTATCAGATGGCGTTTCCCCATAACCAATGCTTTTAATGTAAACATCGTCCCCTTTTTTCTCAACTTCTAAAACTTTGATCAGGCTGGAGCCTATATCAACGCCTACTACACCAGACAGTTTGCCTTTTTTAAAAAAAGGTAACATCTCTACAAGCTGGAGCTGAGAAACTTCTTGATGGCAAGAATTTTCTGAGCTATTCCTTCAAGATCCCTGAAAGTGCGTGGATTCTCTTTGAGGATAGTCTCAATGTCCATAGGAGATAGCTTAAATTTTGATGAACTCAGATATTTAATAGCAGTGTCTCTATCAATCTCTTCGAGTTCTACATCAATCATGGACTTTAACAATGAGAGAAATTTTCTGGAAACTGCCTTCAACTCATCTGGTCCGATCATAGTTGCAGCAAGAATTTGCTTGCCGTTCTGTATAAATCTCTCCATTAGATAGGCAAGTTCTTCTTGAAGATAAGGCCTATTCTGGACATACTCTATCTCATCCATAATAAGTGCATCAGAGGATAGAATAAATTCTCTAAAGCCAGCGATATCAAAACTGTTTTTTGCTTTGACATATTCATTTTCAAAATCGGGGACGCTAAGGGCAACCGTCTTTTTGCCCTGTTCCTTCAAAGCCCTATCAACGGCACCGAGAAGATAGGTTTTCCCTGACCCGGTTTCGCCGATCACAAGTAAGTTGTAAATTTCAGAATTCAAGAAGGCCTGAGCCAGTTTGAATGCCTTCTCATTACACTCACCCACAATGAAGTCATCAAAACTACCCGGAAGCTCATTTGATCTTATCTCAGGACGCACTGGAGGAAAGGGTTTAACCTTCTCTTCTCCACGTTCCTCTTCGGCATAAAATTCTCTTATGGCATCTTCTATTTCGGTCTTTCTTGCAATTAATGGAACTATATTCAAATCTGTAACTGCCTTCAATTCTTTCAATACGTCCTCACTCAAGGGCTCAGAGAAGGCAACGATAAGATCACGCTCTATTCTCCTGATTGGTATGAGAGCAAACTTCCTCGTCAAATGCGAAGGAACATGGTAAGTAGCTTCCTCGTCAATTTTTATATCTTTTAAGGAAACTACCGGTATTTTATATTTTTCTGAGATGAATGAAAGGAGCTCATCCTCTGTGATATATCCATCATTAATCAAAATGTCTTCTATCCTCTCGCCCCTTTCCCACTGTTTCCTTACTATTTCCTCTTTTTCACTTTCACTGATCAAACCCACAGACAGGAGATCGTTTAAAATTTTTAATTGACTCATAATTTTCCACTCCTGAGGTTTTTAATTCTTCTCTCAACGTCTCTAAAATTTCCGAAATAAGTTTTTGCCTTCAAGTAATACTTGAGAGCCTTATCATATTCACCAATAAGCTCATAGGCTCTTCCAGTGTAATAGATGGTCTCTGGGTCCAATCTTACTTCTTCAAAATCTTCAATCGTATTTTTGATCTCTTCTTTACTTTCAGTTTCAACAAGACATTTGATGAGGACCTTTTCCCAATCAAATCCGTTTCTCTCTTCAAGACTTGAATTATGAAGAAGCCAGAGGGCCTCCCTGAAAAAACCACCTTTTATGAGGGCATTTAAACTGTCGTAGTTCACGCTTAGAGGCCTATATCTATCTTCTGAAAGTTTTCTAAGAATGGTTTTCAGAAAATCAGGGTCTGTGGTCTCAGACACAAACTTCTCAGATTCACCGGGAATGGAAAGATCAATTATGGTCTCGTCTCCTATCTTCACGTGAGTTTCAGCAAGCAGAGGGGGTACATCATCGCTGTAAATTTCTCCCTCATATCCGATGGTAAAGTCCTCTTCTGTTTCCCCTCCATTTCCAATTCTCTCCTTCAACGAGTTGAACAATCTGGTTAGCCTTAGCTTAACCTCAGGATTCTGGGCAGAGGTAATCAAAAAATTGACCAGTCCTGCAACTTCCTCTGTCTGAGCATCTGAAAGTTCGTCGGGATTTAATATCGAAATGTACCTTATAGCTTCTCCATACTCCCCTATTTTCGTAAAAAGTCTTGAGATTTTTATTATTGTTTCAATATCTTTTCCGATGTACCTCAAAATCTTTTTTGATATTGCAAGCGCATTTTGATAACTTGCTCCCCGCTCCAACAGCTCAATGGCCCGTTTGTATTCCTGCAGTGCCATCTTTTTATCACCTGATTTTATAAACAGATCACCAAGTGTATTGAGAATCATCGGATTATCTGGATTTTCAGATGCGAGCTTTCTATAATAATCTATGGCATCACTCAAAGTCCCAAACTTCATGGCTTTTCTCCCAAAATTTAATAATAAGTATTAACCAAACAAAGTCAAGAGACAAGAAGTTTTGCCACAAAATGCAGGATTTGAGGTTTGAGTATGACACCGAGGTAAGTAGCGATAGAAATGAAAGGGCCGAAGGGTACCCTTTTATCACCTGTTTTTAAAATCCTCCATATTCC
>JALSOD010000193.1 GCA_026986655.1 Caldifarciminota bacterium
TTCCTCATATACAACTCTTAACACATGCTCCATGTCTATCGTCCTCTGTGCAATTAAACGTCCTTTTCTACCTTTTTCCACTTTTTCCGGTTCTTTAATAACTCTTATTACATCTTCCTCTTTTACTATAAAGTTATGTTTTTTCAGAATCATAAACTTTTGCAACGCATGATTACTGAATCGAATCTTCATCGTTTATACCCCCGTTAACATTTCGACTTGCTATAGTTGATTTACTTTCATCTCTATCTACTGATTTTCCCTCTAAGTAGTTTTTCAGCGCTAGAGCCGACAAGAAATCCTCATACGTTGGATGCTCAGGCAATTCTCCTCTTTTAATTTTTCTTTCTATTTCCTCCGGTTCCTTTACACCGTATTTCGAAAGTATTTTCTCAAGCTTCTTTCTATGTTTAAAAGTTGTAACTTTAATCCTCATTTCGAGCACCTCAATACCTATTTTTAACTCATAGCTTAAAAATTGGTTTTAAAGCCTTAATTGTATTAGATCTCCCATTTTGAAACTCATCAAGTGGCTACTCACAATAATAGCAGTCTGTAGATCCGGATCGTACACAGCAATTACTGGAAATCTACACAGATATTTTCGCATAATCACGCAGTAGAGCCAAGCTGGACCTTTACCGCTTATTATAAGAGTTCTTCCTTGGAGATCTGGCAGCTGTTTTTCAATTTTTGATACTTCATCCGGGCTGACAGGTTCTTTTAGCTCAAATTCAAAAATCAACCCATCAAAAACTCCAGCTTCAAACCTTCTAACCTCATACACGAACTTGTCCATAACATCATCACTCCATTTTATTTTTCACATTGTATTTGAACAAAACTATAGATATTCTAGGCTAGTAGAAGAACAATAGTTGACACTAACAACTGAAGTTAACACTTTCCCTGCCTGCAATCCGAGGCAGACAGGGTTTCCAACTTATTGGGTTGCTTATTTCAGCTCGTATTTTCCTTTATACTTCTCTGGTATACTTATTTAGGTATACTTCTACAGGTATGTTTAGACTATCCACTCCGGTTTTCAACTTAGCCCACACTTGGTGGGTAGGGTTTGCCAGCACCTGGCTGGCTTACACTCCGGCGCCTGGCCGGAAATCGCCGCCACCTGGGCGGCCTTTCACCCGCACCTGGCGGGCAAGTTAAACACTTACTCGAGCTATCACTCACTCATCAACTAACTGTGTCCATATCTACATTAAAGTATTTAAGTTTTACTCTTACATCCATGTAAAAACATAAATACTTAAAGGTGAACATAGAAGTAATGAGCTGTGAAAACTTGAGGGCAATCTATATTGAAATCGGTAACGATTGTTTCCTCGAAGTTTGGCAGGGCAGCTTTGTGATCGGGTTTAAGGGGCCAGAAGAGGCTTTGAAGAAGATAAAAGAAGTATTATCGGATGTTGAAGTTTTGACGTCATCAACAATTCTTGAGCTAACTAGAGGAAATTCGGACAACATTGATAACAGCTGGATAGACAGGCTTTTTGGAAATCAGAATAAAAAGAGGTAGATCTAAGGAAATCTCTTTTTGACAATAGGAGTAATTAGACTTACATCTTTTTATTTTCTCTTGCACTTATCTAACAGTTAATTCCACAGTTTAAAAAGTTGAAAGGCTATTAGAGTTCAGGAAGCTCTATTAACTTCAGGTACTCTTTTCCTCTTTTTGATTTGAATTTTACAACATCTAACTTCGTTTCTCCAAAGTAATCCTTACCGACGATCTTTCCTTCTGACGTACCTATCCGCATAATTCCGCTACTCTCACCGATCACAATCGTTCCAATTTTTCTCATTTTACCTTCAACGATAAAGCACACGTATTTATCCACCCCAGTCTTTGTTTTCTCTTTCATCTTCTTACAGAAAACCTCCTTCTCACCATTCTGATCCTTTAGAAATCCTCGAAGGTTATTGCTTGCGGTAAAAAATAGTATTAGCTCCATAACTCAAGCGAAGAATGTATCATCTCTCTCAACATCGATTATCTGAACGAATCCTTCAAGATTTATGAATTCCCTGACCTTCTTTAGCTCCGGATCGTCTTTCTCGTACTCTTTACGAAATCCTATCGAACCAGCACGCATTCTTATTTCCACGCCTTTCTCAGTCTGGCGCTCCCGCCAAAGCTTGAGCCTTGCAGTTCTCGCACACTCCTTGAAGAATTCCAAATCCTCTATCACATATACCGTCATGTTGGAAGTTTATACTTTCAAGTATTTATGTTTTTACATTGACGTGGAAGTAAAAACATAAAAGATCTCCGAAAGTTACAGTGATCAGAAATCCGATAGTTATGAATACGAGAAAGGGTAATTTGGGAGTCACCCAGACTTTTTCAATTCCCATCTTTTTTAGCTCATCTAAAATCCATTCCTCAGCCTCAATTCCGATATAGAGATTAACGATTTCTCCATTTCTTATGACTTGG
>JALSOD010000194.1 GCA_026986655.1 Caldifarciminota bacterium
GGCGATGCCACAGAAGATTCTGATATAGATTTACTCATCGTTCTCAAAGGGAAAATAGTGCCCGGAGAGGAAATTGACAGGATGACAGATATAATCACAGAGATAAACCTGAAATATGGTGTGCTAATATCGGTTTATCCTATTTCAAAGGAGGATTATGAAAACCTCAATAGTCCACTTCTCATAAATGTAAGAAAAGAAGGTTTGCAAGCATGAAAGAGATAAGATCTTTGAAAGAGAGGGCAGAGAAATACATAAGGAGTGCTGAAATACTTCTAAAAGAGGGTGATTATGAATCTTCTGTTTCAAGAACCTACTATGCGATGTTTTACTGTGCACAAGCCATGCTACTTACAAAGAATCTATCATTTTCATCCCATAAAGGTGTAATTTCAGCTTTCGGAGAGCATTTTGTAAAAACGGGTATATTCCCCAGAGAAATGGGTAGGGAGCTAAATAGGGCATTTGAAAAACGACAGATTGGAGATTACGAGTAATTTGTTATCTCTGAGGATGAAGCTCAAGAAATTCTTGAGAACGGAAAGAAGTTTTTAGAGAATATAATCCAACATCTAAAGGAGAAAAAGACACTGTGAGATATTGCAATTCGCCTAACAGGTGGATATGTTGCTCTTGCAGAACCCAGATTTGCTTCACTTCGTTCCGCAAACTTCACATATCCCCAAACCGTTAGGTTTATTGCTTACTTTCAAAAATAAAAATTGAGGGATTAAATTATGAAAAACAGAATCCTTAAGTGGTCTATGAAAAAATACACTCAGAGACAAAGAATTATTGCACTAATTCCCGAAAGCATATTCTTTCTGATAGGGTTACCATTTCTTCTGTTTTTCCTCTCGCGTTTTATTGATGCACATTTATACCTGGTGAAACTGAGATGGGGGTATCTCAATTTTGCTATTGCTTTAATATTTGGCGCACTTGGATTCTTTCTATCATTTTGGTCTGTATTGATCCAATTTAAGATAGGCAAGGGAACACCTGCCCCACTGATGGCAACGCAGAAATTAATTGTAGAAGGCCCTTACACTTACTGTCGAAATCCAATGACCTTGGGAACTGCAATGTTTTATTTGGGCATTGGAATCTGGATTGGCTCTTTATCTTTTTTGGGCCTGACTGCGCTAATCATAGGCTTACTTCTTGCATATGTGAAACTTATTGAAGAAAAGGAACTTGAGGAAAGATTTGGTCAGGAGTATGTAGAATATAAGAGAAAAACACCTTTCTTAATCCCGGGGAAGAGGAAGCGGTATATAAACCAACGGTGAATTTTAACGATGCGGCTATCACCGGCATCGGGGCATTTTCAGGAAATCATTATTTGCAAATGTATTCAGCCTTTCTTCCCGTATTCCCGGGCAAGTTTGACAAACAGGTCTGATGTGTACCTGTCTATATTGGTTAATCTGACCTCATCGAGGGTAGTTTCCTCGTTCCTCAAAAAGTCCACCACTGTTTCGAAAATTATTTTTGTCGCCCGGGGCTTCGGGAAGCCAAAAATTCCCGAGGAAATTGCAGGAATTGAAATACTTTTAAGGCCTTTCTGTGTTGCAAGTTCAAGGGCACTTCGTACGGCACTCTTCAGTTTCTCGTCTTCATTTCCTTCACCCCATCTCGGGCCAACTGCGTGAATAACAAACTTCGCCGGAAGTTTACCTGCCGTTGTAATCGCGGCTTTACCAACAGGCACATATCCTATCCTGTTACTTTCCTCCTGTATCACATAACCGCCTTTTCTCACTATCGCCCCGGCGACTCCTCCACCGTGCTGAAGCCTTGAGTTTGCAGCATTTACAATAGCGTCAACTTCCTCTTCTGTTATATCCCCGTGGATTATCTTCACTTTCTTTCCATCCACTTCAATCTCGTAGAGCTCTTGCATTTTTTCCCCCCTTTCGTTTAGTATTTATTCAAATTTAAATCGGAGAGGGTGATATGACAACAAGAAAGCTATACAGATCACGCAGGGAAAAGGTAATTGCCGGCGTTTGTGGAGGAATTGCTGAGTACTTCGGAATTGACCCTGTTCTTGTGCGTCTTCTCATGGTTCTTCTTTTTATATACGGAGTGGGGCTTATTCTTTATATTCTCGCATGGATCATGATTCCTCAGGAACCTGCTGAGGGTGTCGTGGAGGAAGTGGTCGAAGATACTGAAGTGGACGAGAGGAAAAAGAGAGAAAAAATTGGGGCTGCTATTCTGATAACCATAGGTGTAGTGATTTTACTCAGCGAATTTTACGATACGGGTTTCATCTGGAAGCTTGCGGTGCCGATAACAATTATTGGTGCCGGGATTTACATACTCCTACGAGAATGAAAAGGCTTATCTTTCTGACAATTATTCTCTCCGGATGCAGTGTTAAATATCAGGGACTGATAGTTGATAAGTATCTTGTAGTGGGTGAAGTAATCGCAGACAGTGGTTTT
>JALSOD010000195.1 GCA_026986655.1 Caldifarciminota bacterium
ACAAATTTTTATTTTCCCTTTAAAACAGATACCTGCCGGTAAAACCTCATCATAGAAGAGATGATCCGGCACTGGACAACGCCTTTTTCTTGAAAGCCCGATTCCCGGTCTCAATTCCGTATCCGCACTCATGACGGGATTGCTGTTTTTTTCTAAGAGACGTTTAAAATCCCTCTTTAAAGAACTTTCCAATTTTGCCTGGCCTACCCAGATAGCCGAACTCATAGCAGGGTTCCCAAAAAGTTTGCATATGGTGCAGGCATTGCTGCTATCTTTGCACATGGGATCATTTCTCCCGTGCAAGGTTAAGCCGGACGGCAAAGATGTCACCGAAGAAAGCAGCCTCGTGGCTGAATAACGCCATCTGCCTTTAATCGTGGACCCTGGAATAGTTGGAAGCCCTTGGCTGTTGCGCATCACCCTCCTGTCAACCAATCCCGCTACTGCCTGGCCTGAAAAGATGCTCACCGGCGTTAAAAAACTTAAAGAATATGTCCACGTTTCCATGATAGCCTCTCCGTCTTATCCTCTGATATAGTCATAGAATTCGATCAATTCGCTCAAAGGTGTACTCCAACTTTCTTTTCTTTCACGATAAGGAAAGACATTTAGCTCGTTGAAAAATTCAGCTAAGGGACTTTCAGGAGATAAAACTCCTGTTTTCCTTAGCCTCTTTTTTATAATTAACGCCTCATACTGGGCTATTGTCGTATCTTTGAAGATAACTGGATATAAGGCTTTCAACTTAGTTGCTGGAACTTTTGTTTTTTTGAAATTTCTTATAGCGTTTAATAGTTCTTTACATCCTTCAAGTGTATATGGTCGTTCTGTTAAGTGAACAGTTTTTCCTGATGGTGTTTTCTGTATATATTCAAGTTTACGCCTTTCCTTAATTGGTGCGCTGCTTGAGTCTGAAAGGACCATGAAATCCAGAGCACCGATAATTATTCTCTGTTTTGCAAGTTTTGAGGCTTTTCTCTTTGCGATTTTCATTAGATCACCAGCCAGTGTCATTAGTTCACTTGCTGGAAATTGCCTGTGTGAAATTACAACCCCAGCCGAAGAAGTAAGACCCTCTGGCAAAATTTTATGGAGTGAAATTCCGTCAAAATCATGTGCCTTAAGTTTGGTTTTTTCCTGAAAAAGTTCCATGTATCTTATTGCCACATCCAGAGCGTAATGGGCCGGGACTACCAGCATGAGATCATCGCCTCCAGCCATGATGAACTCGGCAGGGAGATAAAAAGATTCTTTCCCATTAATTGTTTTCTTCTGCAGTCCCACAACAGAAAGTACAGCTTCTACCGCTGCATGCCTGGTTGCCATGTCGGTAATTTTTGAAAAGGCGGTATATGCTTCTTTTGCTTCTCTACCATTTAAGAAGTGTTTTCCAAGCTTTTGAACCGTTTCGCCCATTCGGTCGCCATCTGAATAAATAAACCCCATGTAATTGACGGGAGATGAGCAGCCGCCTATGTCGTCGAAATCTTGGGGAAGGAAGACCTCGGTTTCAATATATTCGGAAAGAGTTGTGAATATAAAGTCATCACTATATCTCGCCTTGAGTACAGTCTCGGACGCAAGAGGGCGTTGCAGTTCAGTCCTGCCAGGCCTTATGTTTGCGTAAAGTCTGTTTATTTCCTGCCGTTTCAAATAACATGAACGGCAAAGCCGATGTTCACCAAACTCGTGCCAAATCGACTCTGCCTGTTCCTGTCCGCAAGATGTACAAGGCCTTATCCAACGTCCTCCGATGGGAGTTTTGCCTTCGAATCTAGAAAATTTAGATTGATGGCAAAGTTCCACACCTCGTCTGACTGCCTCAGGAAAGGATTCATTATTCTTTCTCTCGACAATTTCAACGGCTATGCGAGCGTTGATTGTTTGTTCTCTGTAGAGTTCTAAGAGGCTGTTTTTAAATTCTTCTGCATTACTCCTGGAATCGAATAAAACCCTGCCACTTCCCCCACCAAGATAAACTGTTTCACCTTTGAACTTGCTTATAAGTTTTTTTGACTCCTTGCGATTAAGCCTATCTAGAATGAGACTCGCGCCTCTAGTTTCTCTCAAAAATGGAGATGAAAAGAGATAAGATTTGACTTTCTGGGTTTCTATTACTACCAATATTTTTTTAGTATCTTTTTGGTTGTTGCTATCCTTTTTATACTTCATGGCATCGCGTTTGATCCTTTTCCCTTGTGGTTTGGTTAATCACCTCATACCTCCCAAGCCCGAAGCTGCTCCCTTTTCCCACGTGCACGTATTCCCCCAGCCTGATCCAGGGCCAGAAGGGCTCAATGTCCCCTTCGTAGGTTACCTCTCCCATGACTCCCCCCATCTTCATCTTGGTCTTCTGTCTGCTTGACCACCTCTGCCAGTCCTTCCAGTAGAGTGAATGGTGCGCGACCCGCACCTTTCGAGCCTGCCC
>JALSOD010000196.1 GCA_026986655.1 Caldifarciminota bacterium
TGAAAAACCAAACATTAGTGACAATATACCAACAATTATTGTTCTCATCACACCCTCCTTTTGCCTCCTGAATAAGGGGGGAAATCCTTATCCGGGCAGGCAGATTTTTACACAAAAATTTTATTACACATTATTGCTTAGTGTCAAGAAATACAAAGCACGATATTCGAAGAATATTTAAGCACTAATTAAATTGTGGATTAAAATGATTTTGTGATTTTGCAATACTCATCCACCGCGCTCCAGCTAATGGAAGTGGGGGATTTCCTAAAAGCTCCCGTGGAAAAGGAGAATTCATATAGATTTTTTATTTTTGGTTTCCTTTTAGCGTGTTTTTCAGACTGTTCCATATTTAAATTACGTCTCATTTGTTTTACCTCATGTTTCCTCAATTGATTTCTCCTTTATTCGCTTAATTCAGGCTTTATACTAAATTTTAACAAAAAGGAGGTGCCTATCATGACTTACGTAAAAAGAGATTATAAAAATCGTAGCTTCTGGCTTGAATCCCTTTGCGAAGTTGCACCCAATCCTTCACTCTCAGGTGAGAAAAAAACAGATGTTGCAATTATCGGGGGTGGATATACAGGTCTCTCTACCGGTTATCACCTTAAAACGTACGATAAAGGTATAGAAGTAACCTTACTTGAGGCTGAAATTTGTGGATATGGAGCAAGTGGTAGGAACGGTGGATTCAACATGTCTCTTTTTGGCCTGACACCATCCATCACTAAGTTTAGATTTGGATTAGAAAGGGGCAAGCAGGCGAGAAGATTTATGGAAGAAGCCGTTACCTATCTTGCATCATTTATTAAAGAAAACGAGATAGACTGTGATTACGAAGGAAGTGGCTACTTACTTGTAGCTACAAACAAAGCTCAGGTGAAAAGATTACTCCACGAGATTGAAGTTGCCCAGGAAATGGATTTCAAAGGCGTCGAAGTATGGGAAAGGGACAAACTTGAAGAAGAATATAGAACCGATAAATTCCTTCTTGGATGGTTTGAGCCTCAATGTGGTATTTTACATCCAGCAAAATGGGCCAGAGCTTTAAAAGAAATAACTGAAAAGGCTGGGGTTAACATCTTCGAGTATTCACCGGTCTTAGAGTTTGAAAAGAGAAAAGATGCTCCAGATGGTTACACATTCATTTTGAGAACTCCCGAAGGGAGATTATTCGCTAAGAGGATTGTATTCGCAACAAATGCCTATTCTATATTGTTTCCCCATCTTTACAAGTATCAGACTCCAGCATTTACCAGAATTGTAATGACGGAGCCTTTATCTGATGAACAGATGGAGAGCATAGGCTGGAATAATAGAGCAGGAATTGAGGACTCGAGGGACTTTATTCACTATTACAGGTTAACAAAAGACAATAGAATTGTTATAGGTGGTAGGGATGTTGGTGTAACTTATGGAAAAAATTTAGAAAAGGACCGGGACAGAAAAAATTTTGAGGAGCTTAAAAAATACTTGCTCTGGGTCTTTCCTCAGTTGGAAGGCATAAAATTCACGCACGAATGGGGCGGTCCAGTTTCCATAACCCTTGATATGGCTCCTGCGATTGGTTTTGTTGGTAAAGACAAATCAGCTCTTTTTGCTCTTGGATACATTGGTCATGGAGTTTCTGCTACATTTAACACGGGTAGAACTCTTGCAGAATTGATTCTCGAGATGAAAACATCGAGGACAGACCTATTTTTTGTTGGACGAAAAATTATTCCATTTCCACCAGAGCCGTTTAGATTTGTATTATCCCATGCCATAAGAGGTTACATGAGGTTTGAAGATAAATTCAAATATGGGGAAAAATTCTAATCAGTCATGAAAATCTTACTCCTTGCCATTGTGACGCTATCTGGATTGCACAAAGCGGAAATATGGTATCACGGGAGATCAAGAAGATACCTTTACTATATCCCCGAAGTCAGTAGATTCTCCGGTCTTATCATAGGATTACATGGTGGTGGTGGATCTCCTGAGAGTTTTCTGAGGCTCACCCGTGGAGAGTTTAATAATCTTGACGAGAAGGGGAAATTCCTGGTTGTGTATCCGGAAGCTATCGGAAAACATTGGAATAATGGTAGAGAGCTGAGTTATTATAAATCTCAAAGACTGAATGTTGATGATGTTGGCTTTATCAAAACATTGATTGAGAAGTTCAGAAAGGATTATTCCATCTCTGAAAGAAATATTTTTATTGTGGGCATGTCGAATGGGGGAATGATGGCTTTTCGTCTCTCCTGTGAAATACCAGACGCTATCTCAACTATTGGAGTTGTAGCATCAGGAATGCCCAAGAATTTAAAATACTCTTGCAGATTCCAGAAAGTTAACGTGATTATGATTGTTGAGACCGGTGACCCTTTAATTCCTTTCAAGGCTGGTTATGTAAAATTTTTCAAAAGAAAACTTGGTA
>JALSOD010000197.1 GCA_026986655.1 Caldifarciminota bacterium
ATTTTCCATCAAAATGATTCCGGGAATAGCGTATTTTTCCATGGCGTTTCGGTCAAGCTGATGCATTTCTTCAACAGTTGAAACTTTCATTTCCGCATCCTCCTTCTGTTTTTAATTAAGATTAATATGGAATTAATAGAACTTCCAGTGCCCTTGACAGGATGTAATATTTTGCAATAATCTTTGGACAATGCTATGCGGTCTAAAAATTTTACGATTTTCCTCCCATCCTGAGATAACACCTATATTTCCATACCGAAAAATAAAGATAAAGGGGGTAACTCTTTATGATTGAAATTAGAATGCACGGTCGTGGAGGGCAGGGTACTGTTGTGGCGTCAAAAGCCCTCGGTATAGCATTCTTCCTTGAAGGTAGATATATCCAATCTTATCCCCAGTATGGGGTGGAGCGCCGCGGTGCTCCGGTCCAAGCATTTTTAAGAGTTGCGGAGCCTGGAGAAGAAGAGTTCGTCCGCTCACAGATTTATGAACCCGATCAGATCATCATTCTTGATCCCACTTTGCTTGAGCAGATAAACGTTCTTGAAGGTCTAAAGCACGGTGGCTGGGTTATTATCAACTCCCCCGAAGCTCCAGAAGACATAGATATTCCTGAAATTTACAACGTTGCTACAGTCGATGCCTCATCCATAGCAATCAAACACAGACTTGGAACAAAAGCACAGCCCATTGTTAACACTGCTATTTTAGGAGGTTACGCTGGAGCTACCAGACTTGTAAGCATTGAAAATGTTAAGGAAGCGATAAAACAGACGGTTCCCATAAAACCAGAAGAGAATGCAAAGGCAGCAGAAGAGGCTTACAACTCCGTTAGAATTAGAAAGGCATCGGAGGTTAAGATATGAGCGAGAAATATGGTCTACATAATATCCCAGAGGCTCCTCTAACTTTGACAACAACCCTGATTAACAAAACGGGGAGCTGGAAAAACATCCAGCCTGTGCTCATAGAAAGTACAGCTCCGTGTACCGCTGCATGTCCTGCAGGGATTGAAATTCCTGTTTATTTTGATATGCTCATCAGAGGAAAATTCGATGAAGCTGCTAAAATACTCCACGACAGTAACCCATTCCCATCGATTACCGGTCGGGTATGTCCGCATTTTTGTGAGCAGAAGTGCAACCGTCAGTACTTTGACGAAGCTATTGGGATTCGTGGAATTGAGCGGTATCTGGGAGATATGTATCTTGATAAAAAATGGTCACCTCCCGATGTTGAGCTTGATAAGAAAATCGCTGTTGTGGGCTCTGGACCTGCTGGGATGGCTGCCGCTCATTATTTGAGAAAGAAGGGTTACAAAGTTGTGATCTTTGAGCGTGACCCAGAGGCCGGTGGTGTTCTCCGCTACGGTATCCCGGATTACAGACTTCCCAAATACATTCTGGATAAAGAAATCGAAGCGTTGAAGAAAGAAGGTATCGAGTTTCGTATGAATATAGAGGTAGGAAAGGATATTACCCTCACTGATTTGAAGAAAGAGTACGCGGCCATCTTTTTTGGAACTGGAGCCCCGTTAGAGAGAGAGATGAGAATTCCCGGAGAGGAGTATTTCATCAAGGGTGTCGAATTTTTGAAAGATGTAAATACAGGTAAAATCAGAGAATTTAAAGGTCGGGTAGCCGTTGTCGGAGGTGGAAATGTCGCGATGGATGTTGCAAGGAGTCTCCTCAGACTTGGAGCAACCCCGGTGGTGCTTTACAGAAGAACTGAAAAGGAAATGCCAGCAATCAGGGAAGAAGTGGAGAGAGCCCTTGAAGACGGTATTGAGTTTAAATTCCTCACACTACCTGTTAGAGCTGATAAGAAGGACGGAAAAATTGTACTTACGAATATCAGGATGAAACTTGGTGAACCGGATACCTCAGGGAGAAGAAGGCCGATCCCCATTGAGGGGTCTGAATTCACAGAAGAATATGATGCCGTTATTACGGCGATCGGTGAGCTGGCCGACCTCTCTGTTTTCCCTGAAGACCTTCTGGATAAAAAGGGCTGGCTGGATGTGGATCTTGAGACAACAGCCACAAAGGATCCAAAGGTTTTTGCAGGTGGAGACCTTGTCCTCGGTCCGGCTACCGTTATAGAAGCAATTGCTCTTGGAAAGAGGGCGGCTATTAACATTGACAGGATGTTGAATGGCCTTGAATTAAAGAGATTCAAGCCTTTTCAAAAGACCGTTGAATACAAGAGAATAGTTACGGATTACTTTATAGTGGAGCCGAGGGAGAAGCAGCCAGAGATGCCAGTGGATGAAAGAATCAAGCATTTTGACCAGGAAGAGATCGGGGAATACACGAGTGAGCAAGTCCAGCGTGAGGCCCTGAGGTGTTTTTCATGTGGACACTGTAATGGCTGCGGTACTTGCTGGGTCTTCTGTCCAGATATGGCTATCAAAT
>JALSOD010000198.1 GCA_026986655.1 Caldifarciminota bacterium
AGCGGGCGAAGATGATATTAAAAAAGGGAAAACGACGGACGTCTATTTTACCCGTACAGAACAAATCTTAAAAGAAAAGAATATACATAATACATCGGTGGCTGAGTTCACAGTCTCGGGACTGCCTGATGGATACAGATGGGCAATCTTTGGTGGCCTCGAAGAAGCTATTGAGCTACTCAAAGGCAAAAACGTTGATCTCTACGCTATTCCGGAAGGTACACTCTTCCATTCAAGAGATGTAAATGGGATACTCGTACCGGTGATGTATATTGTTGGTGATTACGTGGATTACACGATTTATGAAACTCCAATTCTTGGATTCCTCTGCCAGACGAGTGGGGTAATGACCAAGTCTGCACGTGTTCGTGTGGCAGCCGGGGACTCGCTCGTACTTTCTTTTGGTATCAGAAGGATGCATCCGGCACTTGCTCCCATGATCGATCGTGCGGCGTATATCGGTGGATGTGACGGAGTCTCAAGCATCATAGGTGCAGAAACCATTGGACAACCACCCAAAGGGACAATGCCCCATGCACTTATGATTACAATGGGAGAGGATAATGCATGGCGAGCCTACGACGAGCTAATGCCACCTGAGGTACCAAGAATTGCTCTGATTGATACCTTCGGAGATGAAAAATTTGAAGCGATTAAGGCCGCTGAAATCTTTAAAAAGCTCCTCGCGGTGAGGCTCGACACACCAGGTTCAAGAAGGGGCAATTTTGCTTCAATCATTAGAGAAGTTCGATGGGAGCTTGATATTAGAGGATTTAAAGATGTTGGAATTTTTGTCTCGGGAGGTCTTGACGAGAATTCTATACCAGAGCTAAAAGCAGCTGGAGCAACGGGGTTCGGTGTTGGAACTTCCATTTCCAACGCCCCAACTGTAGACTTCGCAATGGATATTGTTGAAATCGATGGGAAACCCGCTGCAAAACGTGGGAAATTCAGTGGCAGGAAGGACACCTACAGATGTAAAGATTGCTTAAATTATGTTAATGTCAAACATGGGACAAAACCACCTGAAAAATGCCCTGTTTGTGGTGGTGAGCTACAGCTTATCCACAAAAAAATTCTTGAAAAAGGAAAACTCGTGACGGATTTACCCTCTGTCGATGAAATTAGAGAATATGTTTTATCGCAACTTGACCAGCTTAAAAAGATTGAGGAGAATCCTCTTTGATGGAGGCTCCAATGAAAGTCGTTATTCTTGCTGGTGGAAAGGGTAGAAGACTTGAGCCTTACACGACCCTTTTACCAAAACCGTTGATGCCTGTGGGAGAGTATCCGATCCTTGAGATTATCCTGAGACAGTTAAAGTACTACGGTTTTAATGAAGTAATCCTCGCTGTGGGCCATCTTGCGGAGCTCATACAGGCATATTTCGGGAAAGGCGAGAAACTGGGAATAAAAATTGATTACGCGTTCGAGCCTTTTCCTATGGGTACGGTCGGCCCACTCAAGCTAATCAGGGAAAAGCTGAATGATTCTCCGTTTATTGTAATGAACGGTGATGTCCTTACCGATCTCGATTTCAAAGAATTCATGGACTTTCATATCAATTCCGGTGGAGTTCTCACAGTGGGTGTAAAAAAGCGCAGGGTTAACATTGATTTTGGTGTCGCCGACCTCTCAGGGAACGTCATTGTGAATTACAGGGAAAAGCCCACCTTTGACTTCTGGGTCTCAATGGGGGTTTACATTTTTGAACCTCCGATTCTTAACTATATTCCTGAAAATCGAAGATTCGATTTCCCTGATCTTGTACAGAAACTGATTGAAAATGGTGAGAAAATAGCCGCCTATCTCTATGATGGATTCTGGCTTGATATAGGACGTGAAGAAGACATGAAACGGGCACAGTACGAATTTGAAAGCAGGAAGGATTCTCTCTTAAAATGAAAGCTCTTATTCTATCAGGTGGAAGGGGAACAAGGTTGAGACCCGTGACATACAGTATGGCCAAACAACTTGTTCCTATTGCTAATAGACCAATCCTTTACTACGTCATTGACAACATCTTGCAGGCTGGAATCACTGAGATAGGCATCGTTATTTCACCTGAGACCGGTGAAGCCATAAAACGAGCTGTGGAGATGTATAGAACCCAGAAAGCGGAATTTACGTTCATCCTCCAGGAAGCACCCCTTGGCCTGGCCCATGCTGCTCTAATTTCAAGAGATTTCATAGGAGATCAACCATTTGTTATGTATCTCGGTGACAATCTTATTGGCTCCGGGATTCGCAAATTCAAGGAAAAGTTTGAAACTGATAATACTTCTGCTGCGTTGATTCTCGTGAAGGAAGTTAAAGATCCACGTCAATTTGGTGTAGTAGTCTTCGATGAGAATGGAAATGTTTCAAGACTCGTTGAAAAACCCAAGTTTCCACCTTCAAACTTTGCACT
>JALSOD010000199.1 GCA_026986655.1 Caldifarciminota bacterium
GCCATGAAGACGGCTCCAGTTAGGGCTTCGATTGCACTCAAGGCTTTGAGCCAGCCGGTCGGGTGCATGTCGCCGTAGCCGAGGGTCGTGAAGGTGACGAGAGAGTAGTAGAGGGCGTTGAGAAAGGTTCCAAGAACGCTTCCAGGATTCTCGGGATTTAAAGCAACTATCACATTATTCGAGAGCTGAATGGTCGCTTTATTCAATACCCTTGCACTAAAGGGTAACGAAAGGTTAGAGAATATAATCCATGCCAAATATGTTGGGCTCAATAAAATTGCCCAATATTTCCAATAGCGTCGAATTCCACTGATGAAGTCTTCAAGAGTTGTTATATTTTCAAAAATGCAACGATAATACAAAACTACCAAGTAGGAAACCCCAAAAAGCGTCCAAAACATGCCCAAGTCCAACCACTTAAACCACTCAATATCCCATCCAATATAAAAACTATAGCTTAGTATCTCAAGCCAATATGCAATGCCAAAATACAATACAACTAATAGACTCAGCCAGATAACTTGCCTCCAGTTTGTGCCATATTCTGAAGGAAGATCACCAATAAGCCACTCAAGGAAATTCTGGATTTTCATATTTGTTTTCTTAGATCTAACTCTTCTTCTGGTACGCATTTCGAGGACAAACATTTTATCGGCTTCATCGCGTTTGCCTTCTTTCTCGAAACTTACTCGTTGAATACGTGCGGATTCTATAATCGCCTCGGAAATACGGAACAATCCCACAAACTCTTGTACGAGGATTCTATAATCATGGGAATCGAGAGGGGTTTTGTCTAATTCAACAAACTTCATGGCAGTTACACTGGCATGAGAAAAATCGACTTTACCTCCAAATTTGTACCCGAGGTTGATTTGGACCTTTTTTAGAGCAGGTGTCTTTTTTAATCGTTCATCATTGAGAACCTCTCTAAGTTTCTTTTCTGCTGGTTTATCTGAAAAATCCACACTTACTCTAAAAGCCACGTCTCGGAATATCGCATCCCCATTAAAGAACGTCCTGCTAAAATCGGCCTTATTGTTGAATATTGCACCATTAAAATCGGCGGACTGAAGAAATATGGCTTTTGGAAACTCTGCGATGCTCTCAAAAAACGTTGATTCAAATCTAGCGTCTCCGACAAATACTGCACTATGAAACTCGACCGGCTCCTTAAATTTTGTTTCTCTAAACAAAGCCTCATCATAGAACATTGCATTTTTAAAGCTCACTCCCTTTTCAAATGTGGCGAAGTTGAATAAGGTCTTTCCAAACTCTGCAAACTCAAAAGCGGCGACATCTTTAAACGTGGAGCGAGCAAAGCTTGTTTGTTTGCCCTGAAACTTAGCTCTGTAAAACTCAGATCTACCATTAAATTTGCATTCCCAGAATTTAGTGTCTCCTTTGAAGATAGCATCATTAAACCTAGTCTCCCCATTGAAGGTAGCTTTGTGGAAATTCACTTCTTCGCTATGAAAGTTACACCTTTGAAACTGTGTACCTAAATTGATAACGGCTCTTTCAAACTTTACACGTGCACCAAAAAATTCAGCATCTATAAATGATATCCCACTGTTAAACTCTTGATGATAAGCGTCATATTTGGTGTCACTAAACAAGCCAATTTCAAATCTCAACCTGTCTGGTGACGAATAAACTTTTATCCCTCTAAACGAGGTCAGGAACCCTTTAAATTGAACTTTATCAAATATTGCACCTTTTTGAAATTCTGCCATGTCAAATAAAATTGAACCTTCAAAGGTAGCATCAAAGAACGAGGCCGTTTCTTCAAATACCGTCTTAATAAATGCTGTTGAAATATTTATGTTTTCAGGATCTTCAGCTTCTGTGTTGTCAATTACACTCAGAATATCGTCAAATGGGTCTACCTGAGCTATTTCCGTATATATCTTCGGAAGTTTGTTTCCTTTTCCATTAAAAGAGCATCCATTAAACAAAACTAATTTTTTAAAAAATGCCTTAGAAAACAGAACATCCTCCTTAAAAACTGTATTTTCAAAGGATATTTCATCCTCAAAAACGGCACGATAAAAGTTTACATAATCATCAAATATGGCACCTCTAAAATCAATACATTCAGGATAATACTGTCTATTACAGAACTTCCATCCCCGGGGCATTTCTATCGGTTGGGACGGCATTTCAGGAAATACAAATCCCATTGCGTTTATTGGTCTCTCAAAAACAAGAACTTTCTGTCTTCTTCCGTTTATTTCTCTTTTCTCGACCTTCGGCCCGAATCTCTCAAAAAACTTCTTCCAGAACTCTCTCGCTTCTTCCTCGGTCTTGTCCGGCTTGTGAAAAATACAGTACTCCTGGTCAGCTGTCTCGGGGTCGCAGTTCCCGAAGTGCGCCATCCTGCACATGGTTGCATGTTACG
>JALSOD010000200.1 GCA_026986655.1 Caldifarciminota bacterium
TCTCCTGAATGTTACAGGGATTTTAAAGTATCAATGATTCTTTTTACCTTGTCGACATCAACCGGGTTGTCAACAAGACCGTACTTTTTCAGCGATGTACCAATGATAAAACCATCGGCATATTTTGCATAATCCCGGATATTTTTTTCATTAACGCCACTACCGACAAAAACACGTTTGTTTTTAAGATTTTCCTTTATTTTTTTGAGCATTTCTATATCAACCTGGCGGCCGGTTGACTCCCCTGTCACAATGATTGCATCTGCACCTCCTCTATATGCAGTATCTCTTGCCACCTGGACGGGATTGTAATTAGAAAGGGAATAAGCGTGTTTAACGAGAATATCGGCATAAATTTTTACATCCACGTTAAGAATTTTCTTGTATGCCATTATCTCATGCGCCCTACCGTTTACGATTCCGCAATCTGTGACCATTGCATAGGTGAGAACATTAATTCTTACGAATTCCGCCATTGTTGCTGCCGCAATTCCAAGAGCTGCTTTTCCATCGTTTCTCAGCACATTGCCCCCGATCCTGAGCTCTGGAAACTTCTCCTTGATTTTTAAGATTGCGTGGGTCATAAAAGCCACTGTGTGTGGTTCAACTTTTTCACATGAGAATGGAGCGTCTCCGAAATTTTCGACTATTACTTGATAAATACCGCCTGTGAGAAGCTTCTCGGCATCATGGAGAGCAAAATTAAGTATATCGGCAAACTTTTCTCTGTTGTTGTGTGCACCTGGTAACGGCTTTAAATGAATTACTCCAATAATTTCTTTCATTTCCCTACGGTTTTCAAAAACTCTCTCAATACAGGATGCTCTTCTTCCCAGGCACGATCAACTGGTGTATCTACAACAATTTGGCCTTCATGCATTAACACCAATCTGTCAGCAATCTTCAGTGCAGACCTGATATCGTGAGTCACAACTATACTGGTAATTTTAAGCTTTTCATTCAAAAAAATCATCAGCTCGTTAATTCTATCCGCTGTTACGGGATCAAGTCCTGTAGTCGGCTCATCATAAATAAGATACCTCGGCATTTGAACGATGGCCCTGGCAACTCCAACTCTTTTTCTCATTCCACCGGAGAGCTCTTCAGGGAATTTATCTTCAACTCCCAGGAGATCGACCATTTCAAGTGACCATTTTACCTTTTCCCTGATCTCGTTTTTAGAGAAACCGTGTTCCACAAGTGGCATTGCGACATTTTCATAAATTGTGAGTGAATCAAACAGTGCTGGCTCCTGGAATACATAACCAAACGATTTTCTAATTTTGTATATCTCCTTTCGAGGTAAGCTGGTTATCTCTCTACCATCAATATAAATTTCTCCTTTATCCGGCTTAAAAAGACGCATGATATGCTTTAAAAGAACGGATTTTCCTGTGCCGCTCATCCCGAGGATCACCAGGGTCTCACCATCTCTAATTTCAAGTGAGATTCCCCGGAGAACCTCTTTCCCATTAAAACTTTTATGTAAGTCGACAATTTTTATCATTTGCCAAAAATCCAGACTCCGAGAAAATAATCTGCAATAAGTACGAAAATGGAGGAGTAAACAACGGCCTTAGTGGTTGATTTTCCGACCCCAACAGCCCCTCCCATGGTCGAAAACCCTGTGTAAGAGCCAATAAATGTTATGATAAATCCAAAGACAAACGACTTGATGAGTCCACCAAAGAGATCAAGAGGGAGGAACAGAGTTTTAATCCACTGGAAAAATACCGTGTAATTCACCTGCATGACCACTCTTGAAACAAAAGCTCCACCAAGGATTGCAATAAAATCGGCGAAAACTGTGAGAATGGGGAGTGCGATAATACCCGTAATAATTTTTGGAGTGACGAGAAATCTGATCGGATCAATTGCCATAAATTCCAGTGCATCAATCTGTTCGGTCACCCTCATTGTTCCAAGTTCAGCAGCAATTCCTGCACCTATCCTGCCTGCGACCACGAGAGCCGTCAGAACTGGCCCGAGTTCCACCATGACCATCTTTGCAACGCCTGCACCAAGCAGATCAAGTGGAGCATAATCCCTTATTTGATAGGCCACCTGTACAGAGGCTACCATGCCTGTAAAGGCTGATGTCAAAAGCACTATAGGTAGTGAACCCACACCGAGAGAATAAAAGTCATAGGGGAATCTTTTAAGGATTTTGCCAAATTCCTTAAAGGAAACGATTATGGAAACGAAAAATTCAGCTATATCTCCAATCCGGTAAGCAAGGTCAAAGAGAGTCTTCAATCTTATCCCCTCTCTTTGAGAAATCTTTCGATGAATCCTGTATCAAGGTTTCCTTCTATAAAATCCGGGTGTTCAATTAACTCCTGATAAAATGGAACTGTTGTAATAATTCCATCAATAACAACCTCTTCCAG
>JALSOD010000201.1 GCA_026986655.1 Caldifarciminota bacterium
TAAATAGAATTCTCTTTCATCATGACTCATCCCTTGGAGCTTGTGAATGAAATCGCCCCGGACAAGTTCCTCAACATTTATTACTTGGTCTTCTGAATCATGGGGTGGAGTTCTTCTTCTCTGGATCCTCGTTCCAGTTCTTGTTTGAGCACTAATAGTTTGTCTAATAATCAAGATCGCTCGAATATTGTTTATAAACTCCTCAAATTTTTCTTTAATCTCCTCTTCGGACATATCTTCGTCAAGGACACTCTGCAACAAAAGCGTGTCCCTTAATACAGAAATTCCCTTCAAGAATTTATGGGGGGTAGAATCTTCAATATAAAGGATGCTCTTCTCAGGGTCTAGTTTGAAAGGTATTGAAACCGGATACGTGACTTTGACGTATCTTCCAGTGTCTGTGAAAAATCCGTGGAAGTATGGGTACCAGTAACTAAATTTAAATTCCTCTGGATTGTCAATAACAAAACCTTTAACTATAGGCTCATCAGAAAGGTTTGCTTTATTTCCCTTGACTATCTCCTCTATCGTTTCCCACGTTACATCATCTCCAATCTTTAGAATGTATGTGGCTATGGGCTTACTTTTTCTCAGAACCTCGAGATAGTAATCTATTAGGTCTTTTTTCTCCTCTTCTGTCCATTTTGCATTTAATAGCTCTTGTACAATTTTATCTTTTATTCCTCTTCTTTTCTCAGTTTCAAAGTCCTCACCAAATTTCTTCCGGTAGATTCCCTCAATAGTACTCAAACTTAGATCATCGAAGATTTTTTTAAACTTCAGTTTTTCTTCCTCTGTTAAAGGCATTGCTTTAGCCTGCATTCGAAAACCACCCTCTTAATATGTGACATTATCCCTTAAATAATTTCCGTACGTAATCTTTACGCTCGGTTTTAGTGTTAGGATTTTACTCCTTTCACACGACTTTAACGCCGATAAAGACCAACCTCCCAACAAAAGACCCATTTAAACCCTCCACACAATGGCAAACCTTATTTATTCCCAAAACCCAACAGTAAACAACCGCTAAAATCCAGCCCGAGGTGAGCCAATGAAAGAAACCAAAGAACCACTGGCAAAGACGAAATAAAGAAGAAGCTCATCGTATTATGATCTTCCTCCGTGCATCTTTGATGATAATCTCCCTCGAACGGCCTTTTCGCTTAATATCTCCTTCTAGTACTACGACCTCAGCCCCAAGCTGTCGGAGCTTCTTGATGTAACTATCAATATCCACATTGGCCCCAACATCGAGAATCACCGCGATAACCTCGTCAAAATACTCAACATAGTCCAAGACCTGCCCCACAAGACGCTGGAGCTTACTCCGACTCTCAGCAATCTTGATTTCAATACCCACAGAGTCCCCAATAGCAATATCAATCTTTTGGTCTCCAACCGGATACTGCCTCTTGACGTTACTACCAAGTCTCGCGCGCAGGAATTGATATAATTGCTTCTCAAGGTCCTCCTCGTCTCTCACCGTCTCGGGCTGGAAGTCTTCGAGAAGGTCTAAAACATCTGGCTCACTAAAGCTCTCTTTTACTTCAGGAATTTCTGATGGCTCATCATTCTCAGTATCATAGTCTTCAAGATTCTCACTCATTGACTCAGATTCGATAACCTCCAGTTCCTTCACCTTATCCGCCTTGAATTTCTCGAATTCCTTCCACAGAGCTTTTTCTACCTCTCTAAATGCCTTAATCTCGTCCTTCGATGCTGTCTTGTACCTCCAGGCCCAATTCTTAACCTCTTCCAAGTCAAGACGCTCAGCGAGATAGTTCGCAAGTTCATCTTTTCTACGGGTTTTTGGGCAGTCTAGACTCTCGGCTGCACATATGGTCTTTAAGTGATTCATCTTGAGCTTCATGAGAATACTGACCTTCATCTTGTGTTCTTCCTCAGCTATGCGTGCCTCGATTTCTTCTCTTTTTCTACGAATCTCATAATGGATCCTGTCCTCTTCGGTTTGTGGTCTCGCTTGATAATTAGTCTCATCTTTCCCTGTTGTTATCGTCGCTAAAATATACAACATGGCTAGTGTAACAGCGACTCCAAGGAGAGTATTGAGGTCCATTTGTAACACCGCCCATTTATTCCTTACGGAAAAATTACTCAAAAGGGAATTAAAAGGATTGTGGGTAATTCACGCTAAGGGTAAAAATCCCACACGCGGGAAAATTTCTCAAACCTTTTAAACATTCATACCGTAAGAATAATTCGTAAAATCAGCATGCGAAGAGGTGAGACAGTGAGGGAAAGCAAAGAACCACTCGCAAAGTTTCAAGCAAAGGTAAACAAAGACGGCCGTATCACTATCCCTCGACCAATCCTCGAAACCTTCGGGCTAAAACAAAATGACTACGTTAAAGTCCTAATTAGGAAAATT
>JALSOD010000202.1 GCA_026986655.1 Caldifarciminota bacterium
AAGGCGTGGTGCGATTTCTTTTTCTCTAAAGAGAAGCCATCCGTAAAATACACTGATGACCCCTGAAAGTCTTTTCATGGCGATCATATAGCTAACCTGAGTCATTTCAATGGCAGTCATATGGGTTAGAGTCATGACGGCATAGCTCATTCCTGCACCGATCAGCCACCTTCTGCAGGGTCGCCATTGGCTCCTTCTCATGCCCCTCAATCCTGGTGCCATCAGAACTATATTCATAACCAATGTGTAGTAAAAACTGAAAAAGACTGGACTTGAATGCAAGACAAGTTCTTTCCCACTAATTGATGTGATGCTATAAAGAAAGGCCACAAGTATCACGAGTCTAACACCTTTATCTTTCAAAATGTAACGAAACGGCTCAAGAATTTTTCCCTTAAATCCAGGGAGGCCCATTATGTAAGAGCCAGAAACAATCAGGATAATTCCCATGATCGCGACAGGAGAGGCTTTCTCCCCAAGGATTATGTACCCTGTGAAAATTAGAAAGAGAGGGGTTAGGGATAGGAAAGGTAGAGAAATCGAGATTTCAGAAACTGAAATAGCCCTAATATAAAGAATTAATGCGGTGGTTTCGAGAGGTATCCAGACAAAGTGCCAGAGAAAGAATGCCCTATCCAAGTGGGGTATTTCAACCTTCAGGAGAGGTAAAATAACAAAAGGCAGTGCAAAGAGATATCGAATCCAGACAATGAAGAATTCATCTAACTTGTCACATTTCGAGTAAGCTTTTTTGACAAGAGCATCCGATGTGGCCCAGGCAATAGCAGAGATAAGTGAAAAAAGTACCCACATTTTAACGCTGATTGGCCAGTAACAATGAGATTTTCTTCTTTAATGAATCGGACTCTGCGGCTTCAAAGGCCTTTTTCAGGTAGAATTTTGCCATGTATTTGTCCCCAACCTCATCTCTCAATTCCGAGAGTTTAATATAAATTTTTGCTCTGTAGTCTCCATTAAAGTCTTTAACCACACTCAGGAGAAAATTTTCAAGGTCTTTGATCTGTCCTGAGTTCACATAGGCATCTGAAAGCTTTTCAAGTATGTAAAATTTAGAATCCTGCTGTTGTGCGAGATTATAAAGCTGTTCTCCTACTGCAATAGCCTCGTTGTACCTCTTTATCTTCATATAAATTCTCATGGATTGTAGCATTGCCTGGTATTTCAGAGATTTTGAGCCTGACTTTATGATCCTTGAGTATATCGCAAGGGCAGAATCCGGCATCCCCAGGGAGTCGTAGAGAACAGCTATCACTAAATTTGCTAAAGGGGTTTGCTGGAGATAAGATTTTTTAATGTGAGGAATCGCTATCTTATAAATATCTTTTGCAGGGATCCCCCTATTCAACCCCTCAGAAATCGCCTGTATGGTATAGGCATTCCCGTCATATTTAACGGCAAGCCATTGAAGAATTTTGAGGGCAGATTTGTACCAATGTCTGACCGTGTATAAAAAGAAAACTTCATAAAGCAACTCAGGCGCCAGCGGACTATCCGGATATTTGTTTACAAAACTTATGTTGAGTTCAGTTGCAGACTTATAGTACCCGAGTCTATACTTGCACAGTTCTATCTTGTATCTGAGCTTATCCGGGTCTATGTCGTATGTCACATGCTGGAGAGCGTGTTCATAGTACTCCATAGATTTCTTGTACTTCCCGTTAATAAAAAAGATTTCGCCAAGCAGATAGTAGGTGCTTCCGAGAACATCTGTTTCTACACCTTCCCTTTCGAGAATGGAAGTGAGGATAGTTTCGGCACTATCCGGCATCCCAAGTTGAATGAACAGCTTTGCTCGATAAAGGTCGGTGTAATTCTTTAGAAAAGGGGATCTGCAGTAGTTCAGTATATCCCTTGCATCCTTGATTTTCCCGAGTTCAATGTACGTGTATCCTTCGATACATGTGAGATAGCTATGGATCGGTTCGTCATACGCAAACCTTGATGCGTATTTCAGATATTTGTATGACATGTCAAAATTTCTCTTCATAAAATAGGTTAATCCAAGCTCGAAGTAAGTGAATGGTAAAATATCTGGATCGCCAGATTTTTCTGCCTTTTGTAAATATTTGATCGCTTCATCAAAATTTTTTGTGAGATCTCGCAGATTCAATGCATACAGGAACGAAATTTTTCCAATTAAGGCTGAGTTTTTGTATCTCTGAAGAAAATATTTTCTTGAATCCATCGCTTCATCAGGAAGCCCTATTTTGTCTTGAATCAGTGATATGAAATAGAGGGAAGAATCGACAAATTCTCTTTGTGAGTCCGAGAGTGTAACTATATAAAAGTTATAAATCGCGTCCTCATACTTACCCTTAGAGAGGAGACTTTTGGCAAAATTGTAGGTTTCATAAAG
>JALSOD010000203.1 GCA_026986655.1 Caldifarciminota bacterium
TTTCCACGGATCCTGGGGGAACTCCTCTCCAGTTTCTTTTTTATAAATTTCTTTATACTTTTGAACAAGTTTTTTCAACTGATCAGGCCCGAGTTCACTATCCGCTTCAACACCTGCCTCCTTCTTGGCATTTTCGAGCTCCTTTTCGAACAACTCATGCTTTATACCTTTTGCTGTTTCGCTAAACATCTGAATAAATCTTCGATAGGCGTCGTAAGCAAATCTTACATTGTTTGTCTGTTTTGCAAGACCTTCTACGGATTCATCAGTTAAACCGAGATTCAGAATCGTATCCATCATTCCTGGCATGGAGACACGGGCACCTGATCTCACAGAAACCAGCAAAGGATTTGTGTTGTCACCGAATTTCTTACCCGTAACCTCTTCCAGACGATGAAGATGAGCCGTGACCTCTTCCTCGAGTCCCTCTGGAACTTTTCCAGTTTTGAAGTAATACACACATGCTTCGGTTGAAATGGTGAAACCGGGTGGTACAGGAATTCCGATGCGTGTCATTTCGTGGAGATTGGCGCCTTTACCACCGAGTAAATTTCTCATCTGAGCGTTACCTTCAGCCTCTCCATTGGCGAAGAAATACACATATTTTTTAGCTTCCATTTCTTACCTCCTGTGAATTTTTCCGTTTCTCAACACTATTGTTACTGTAACACCTTCCCCTATCTTTCCTTTAAGGGTAATATCTCCTCCGTAAAATTTCAATTTTTTCTTGCAAAAATACAAACCCATACCCCATCCGTTCTCCTTTGTTGTAAATGCAGGTTCAAAAACTTTCTCGCTATACTTCTCATCTATCCCAACACCTGTATCTGAAATCTGCAATTGAACAGAAGTATCATCAAGCTTCGAAAGTTTTATCGTCAGCCTTCCACCATCGGGCATGGCCTCAATTGCATTCTGGATAACGTGTTCAAAGCATTGAGAAATATCTGCCGGGTTAACAAGAAATTCAAGATCCGTATCCTCGATTTGCGTTTCCCATTCTATATGACGTGCCTTCAGGATAAGCTTTTTAGATTCAATTACCTTCCTCAAGATATCCTCTATCCTCACCCAGTTAGGCTTTTCAATGAATCTTTCCCTGAAATTCTTTATCCTTGAGTTAATGAGATCGACCAACTCCTGAGCTTCATCGTAAATGGCCTTAAGATACTGGAATTTGGGATCCTCAGGAGAAACATCTTCCATGAGAGATTTTGCGATTCCTCCAATGATTGTGGCGGGATTCTTAATGTCGTGAGCAATTTCATTTATCGTCTCTCCCAGAGCCTCTATCTTCTCAAGCTGGGTGATAGTTTCCTGGTATCTCTTTAAAGCCTGATTAGCTCTCTCAAGCTCTCTGGCCTTGTCGAGAACCTCTTTATGAAGAAGCGCGCGGGAAATTGCAATTGAAGCTGGATAAATTATCATCTCCAATTTGCTTAGCATACTGTCATCAATCTGAATACTTGAAAACGGATTATCAGCTATAATAAGCCCTATTATCTCAGAGTCACTCTTTAAGGGTATAAGCATGTAATTGCAGTTTCCTATGGCATCACCTAAATCTTTGAATATTCCTTCACATTTCGAAGGTACCACTCTGAGCCAGGGAGCTTTTTCCAGAAGTTTTTTTATATCTTCAAGGGGAACTTTTAGCCGCTCGAGCACATTTTTGAACTTTTCTGCCTCTCTGTTGAATCTCTCCTCGTCATACTCGATGATTTCTTCGAGTGACAGCTTCTTTTCTTCTATCTCTCTCCAGATTTTCCCGGCTTCCTCGGGAGTTCTCGGTCCTATGGCGTAAAATCCTTTTAGAAACGAATCTTCCTTCAGAAGCACGAATGCTCTGTTAAAACCAAGGAACTGGCCAGCCGTGATCACTGAGGCGGTGGCGTGAACTATCTTTTTAATATCGAGTGATGTCTGAAAAATTTTTGAAAGTTTTGCAATCCCGGTGAGCTGCTGAACCTGGATGTCCTGTGAAAGTTTAATTTTTCTATAAACTTCCTGCTCAGCCTTCAGTTCTTCGTAAAGATCAAGGAGAAGTGAATAAACTCCATCTGCTTCTCTGTCGAGGACCTTTATCTCTTCCTTAAATATGCTGCACTGGACGCAGAACTTTTTAAACCGCAACTTTACGTTCTTCCTGAGATTCTCATCTAAAGGATAAATACAATCATCAGGGCCGAGCTTTGGACTTCTCCAGCAAAGTTTCAACTTTGGCATTTTGTATATCATAAATCCAGTGAGTTGTAGTAGTCAAAATCTTCCTTTCAGGCATAAGGTTTAGACATTTTAAATCAACTGTATTAAAATAGAAAAAGATTGCATAAAACCTCACCAAGGAGGAAAGTCATGAGATATTTGATAATAGGA
>JALSOD010000204.1 GCA_026986655.1 Caldifarciminota bacterium
ATCATCTTTAGCGCCTGTTTTACCTTCTCATCATCGATTTCAGTATTCCATAGCCTGACGTTTTTCTCAAGACTTCCGGAAAAGAGAAAAACATCCTGAAGCACGAGAGCAAAGTTACTTCTGTAGATGTTCAATTCGTACTCTCTGATATCTCTTCCATCAACAATTATTCTTCCCTTCTGATTCTCATAGAACCTAAGAATAAGATTGATTATCGTGGACTTTCCCGAGCCCGTGGGTCCAACAATTGCGATTGTCTTTCCTGGCTCGATCCTGAATGATACATTCTTCAAAACCCAATTCTCGTCTTCATAGGCGAACCAGACATTTTTAAACTCTATGTCACCCCTGAGTCTGGCCTTCACAAAACCAATCACAGGTTCTGGCTTCTCATCTAAGAGTTTAAAGATTCTTTCAGAAGCTGCCATTGCAGATTGCAAAATATTGTACTTTTCTGCAAGGTCCATGATGGGCTTAAACAATTTTTCAATATACGTTAAAAATGCCACAAGGGCGCCAAAGCTAATAGCACTCCTGATCAGCTGTCCTCCACCATACCAGAGAACAATTGCAATTCCCAGTGAGTTAAAAATGTCAATTAATGGTCTGAATACAGCAAAGACTATCAACTGTCGAATATTTGCAAGATAGAGGTCATGGTTAATCTTTTTAAATCCTTCAAACATACGCGATTCCTGGACAAAGAGCTTGATGATTCTGATACCAGAAATGCTTTCCTGAAGGTATGCATTGATCCGTGCAATCTTAGCTCTGACATCCCGGTAAGCCTCCCTGACCTTTATACGGAAAAGGTAAGTCACAAGCACAATGAACGGGGCGAGAATAAGAACAACAAGTGTGAGCCTGACATTCATTTTGAACATTACGAGTAAAATCCCAACGATAAGTAAGAAATCTTTAAAGAGATAGATTAAAACTGATGTAAACATTTCGTTGATTGCTGCCACATCGTTGGTTGCACGCGTAACTATTCTACCAACAGGATTCTTACTAAAGAAATCCACCGGAAGTCTGAAAATATGCCGCATTATATCCATCCGAAGGTCATACATGATTAGCTGACTCATGTATTGCAAAATGTAAACCTGTGAGAAAGTGAAAATCAGGTTCAAAACAAGAATCACGAGAAAAACAAGGGCTACAAGCTTTACTCCATGAATGTCCTGAGCCCTCAATTTTTTAACATCAGCTCCCGGAATTTTCCTTAAATTTGAATAAGAAATGGCAAATAATCCTTTCTCGGAGATGAAAAGTCTCTTATATTTTCTAATTATTTCAGCAACTTCCCTCCACCTTTTTGCCGGAAATTCCTGTGGATTGAGGACGAGATACCTTTCCTGGGACAGAACTTTACGTTTCTTTAAATATTCTCTGTCCCACTTTTTAAGTTTTGTTTCATCGAGAAATTCCTTTCCTGCGATGACAACGGCCATTGGGCGATATTTTGAGAGCACCTTCAGGGCCTCGCTGTCCCTTGTGGGCATTATTTCGTGATATCTCAAGACAATGTACCTATCGATGCCAATTTTTGTAAGATAGGGGAAAGAGATTTCAAAACCAGAAATGAAAACGAGCAAAATAAAGGAAACACCCAGAAGTCTTTTGTAAGGTTTTATGTACCCCAGAAGACGGCGATAAATCTTTGAGTCATAAACTTTCCCAACTGTATCACTCGTAAAACCTCCAAACCCGTGATGCATGTTAGTCTCCTTTCACAAGCTCTTCAAATCTCTGCATTTCAAAGAAATCATAGTAAATCCCTTTGAGAGCCAGTAACTCTTCATGTGTGCCACTTTCAACGATTCTACCATTGTCGAGTACGATGATCAGGTCTGCATCCATAACCGCTGAGACACGGTGAGAGATAACTATACTCGTCCGCTCCTTCATAAATTCCTTCAGATTAGAGAGGATAAGGGCCTCGGTCTCTGCATCCACCTGCGAGAGGGCATCGTCCAGTATCAAAATTGACGGGTCAACGAGTAGGGCACGTGCAATCGCAATTCTCTGCTTCTGCCCACCAGATAGCGTAACCCCACGCTCACCAACAAGGGTATCAAATCCATCGGGAAATTCCATTATTTCATCATATATACCGGCCATTCTCGCAGCCCATTCGATCTCTTTATCTGTTGCATCATCTCTCCCAAATGCAATGTTGTCCCTTATTGTTGTAGAGAAAAGAAATCCATCCTGTGGTACATAACCAATTGAACGCCTTAGAGTTAAGAGATTGTATTCCATTACATCTTCACCATCTACAAAAACCGTGCCCCGTGGAGGATCATAAATTCTTGGAATTAGCAAGACAAGAGAGCTTTTACCGGATCCGGTTCTCCCCATAATCCCC
>JALSOD010000205.1 GCA_026986655.1 Caldifarciminota bacterium
ACTTCAAGACTTTTTGCTGGAGGATTAACCAAAGGGCTTGCAGTCTCCCTCGTATACAACCCCAAAGCCTTCAGAAGTCTCGAGAGAAGATTAAGGACGAGTTTGAATCTTGAAATTGAATTCCAGAAATTCGGTGAAATTAATATTGAAGACGTAATCCATGAGATTGACCGGGATAGGGAAAGGGTGAGAAAGATCCTTTTAGGCGAGCTTGAAACTGAGAGAAGGGATCTCGTTAAATCCACTCTTGTAATCGTAGAATCTCCTAACAAGGCCCGCACTATTGCAGGATTTTTCGGAAAACCTCAGAAACGTTGGATTGGTGAGTCCCTTGCCTACGAAGTGAATCTTGGGGATAGAGTTCTAATTATTACGGCGTCTCTGGGTCATATCCTTGACCTGGTTGAAAAGGGTGGAATTTATGGGGTGCTTGAAAGCAACGGAAAATTTATACCCGTTTATGCAACAATTAAGAGATGCACAGCGACAGGAGAGCAGACAACTGAAAAATTCTGCAGATCAGGTAGAAAGCCTGATCAGGACAAGATTACAATCATTCAAGCAATCAGAGAACTTGCAATGGAGGTTCAGGAAATTTTTGTAGCAACCGATCCCGATTCTGAGGGTGAGAAGATTGCCTGGGATGTAACTTTGAATCTGATGCCTTTTAACAAAAATATCAATAGAAGTGAATTTCATGAGGTGACTCCGAGGGCATTCAGAAATTCGCTTTCCAACCCGAGAGATGTCAATGAAAACATGGTGAAGGCTCAGATTCTGAGGAGAATCGCGGACAGGTGGGTTGGATTTTCCCTCTCTGGAAAAATTCAGCGTGCCTTTGGCATGAAAACGCTCTCAGCCGGGAGAGTGCAGACCCCTGTCCTCGGATGGGTCATTCAAAGAGAAGAAGAGAGGAAAAAGAAGGTTGGCCTCATTACTCTTGAAATCAACGACCTTAAAATTTCTTTAAAAATCCAGGACCCCAAAGAGGCAAAGAAAATTTTTGACGAGCTTGACAGGGCTAAAATCAAATTTGAAAAAGCTGGAGTTAAAACACTTTCACCTGCCCCACCCTTCAATACGGGTGAAATGCTAAAGACGGCATCTTCATTTGTATCAGCTCAAAAGACAATGGCTCTGGCTCAAGAACTCTTTGAAAAGGGGCTCATAACCTATCACAGAACAGATTCCACTCGCGTTTCAGACGCCGGCTTCAGAGTGGCGCGGGAGTATATTTCTGACGCATTTGGTGAAGAATATCTACACTTTCGAAAATGGGGAGAAGGAGGCGCCCATGAGTGTATAAGACCTACACGCCCCATTCCTCCAGATGAATTGAACTTTATGATTAAAGAGGGGAAAATTGAACTTGAAGACCCCAAAAATGCACTTAAACTTTACTCTATCATCTGGAAAAGATTCATGGCCTCACAGATGAAAGAGGTGAAGGTTGAATTCAAAAAAATAACAATTAGTTTGAGCGGAGAAAAAATACACGAGGAAGAATTTCCTGTCAGGATAGTTGAGGATGGATTTAACCTCATCTCACCGATAAAAATATACCAGATCCCAGAGGCTCCAGAGATCAAGGATAAAAGCCTGGAATTTATTCCGTCAGTTGCACCATTTACCCAGGGCAGTTTGATCGAGGAGATGAGAAAGAGGGGCATTGGGCGACCGTCCACCTACGCAAAGATCGTACAAACACTGTTAGACCGAAAATATGTGGTTGAAAGGGGGCATTTCCTTTTCTCGACAGCCCTCGGAAGGAAGGTTTACAACTTCCTGACCTCCCGCTATCCCGAGTACACGAGCGAGGAGTTTACGCGTGTACTTGAGGAAATGATGGATCGAGTGGAGGAAGAAAAGGCCGACTACCAGGCAATTCTCAAAGACCTCAAAAAAGTAGTTTACATCAAATGAAAAAACGCGGACCAATGGAATATGCTCTGTATTTACTTTCAAGAAAGCCAAGAACAGAGAAGGAGCTTAGGACGGCACTTAAAAAACGCGGAGTATCATCAGATAAAATAGATGAGGTCATTGAGAAGCTGGAATCATGGAAATACATTGACGATGCGGGTTACGCAGAGGATTTTATTAAAATCAAAATGAAAAAACTCTACGGGCCAGGATATATCCGCTCTGAACTCTTAAAACGCGGAGTTCCTGATTCTATAATCCGAGAGTCACTGGAGAAGTTTTACGACGAGGATTTCGTCATGAAACTTGCAGTAGAGCGGGCACGAAAAATGCTTGGCGATTCCTATGATGAAAAATTGCGTCGTAGGGTGTGGAATTACTTTGCTCGTAGAGGGTTACCAGCGAGTGAGATTTTGAAAAGGGCGGAGGAAAA
>JALSOD010000206.1 GCA_026986655.1 Caldifarciminota bacterium
ATTTCCTTGACATCATATAAATTATAATGCTATGATAACTAACTGTTCACTTTCGAACAGTAAATTAAAAATAAGACAGAATTATATCTGTCTTAATATATATTAATCCCAAGATGAGGAGGAGAAAATGAGTAAATCTCAGAACCCCTCCAGTGGGGTTATTGAAAAAATTCAGGCAGATCTGAAAAATGTTCTGTCTGAATCAGAATTTTCCCTTTGGATTGAGCCATTAATTTGGACAATCCAAAAAAAGTCTCTGGAGTTTGTAGCTCCAGATCAATTCTTTGCAGCACATGTAAAAAGAAATTTTTTGGAAAACATCCAAAAGATTGCAAAAAATCATGGCTTTAAAGAGGTGACTATTTCTGCATCAAAGTTGCCCACCCGACCCGTCCCTCAATCCCTTCCTGGGGTTGAGAGATTGAAGGAAAAAGCCATTATCAACTGCAGAGTTCCAAAGGATAAAACCTTTAAGAATTTTGTAGTTGATGAAAATAACCAACTGGCACATGACATTTGTCAGATGGTTATTGCTGGAGATTCCTCCCTTTCGGGATCCATATTTTTGCACGGTCCGTCCGGAAGCGGAAAAAGTCATTTATTATATGCCACAGCTAATGCCTGTTTATCCAAAGGCAAAAAAATGTGGTACATATCAGCAATGGATTTTTGCAAGGAGTATGTGGACGCAGTTAGTCCAAAAACTCCCCGAAGTTCCATGTCTGTGTTCACCAAAAAATATGCTAGTTTAGATATTTTATTGGTGGATGAAATTGAGGCTCTTGGGTCTGGTAAACCCAAGACCAAGATAGCGTTAGCTGAAATTGTAGCAACGCTATCTAGGCAAGGGGGTATTGTTATCACAACCTCCAGCCTCAGCCCCTCCCTCCTTAGGAAAAAATTTAAAAGGGGGAGCGAAGGAGAGAATTTGGCAACCGCTCTCTCGGGAATGGCTTTTGATATTAGTCTCCCTAACAAGGAGACTTTACTAAAAGCCAGGATGTCTTCGCTCGGACTTACGTTGAGTGAAGATATTATAAGCTATTTAATTACTATTTTAAACGGTGGCGATGGACACACCACCAATGGTATTTTGGATAGTTTAGCGCTGAGACAAAAATTCTCTCAAGAAATATCCTTGCCAGCGGTAAAAAAGCTGGTGGAAGATTATCTGGGAGAAGAGTCTTCAAAGGTGACTTTAAATTTAGAGACCATCAAGAAATTGGTGGCTGAAAATTTTAAAGTCTCTTTAGGAGACTTGGAATCTCGATCTCGCAGAAAAGTACATACCCTGCCACGCAATGTGACTATGTACCTAATGAGAGAGTTAACTGGGCATTCCCTATCCGAGATAGGGAAACAATTCAATCGCAGTCATGCGATTGTGTTGAATGCCCATAAAAAAATTTCTGAGGCCTGTCGAAATGACACAAGCCTCAAGGGACAGATCGAGTTGCTTCGAAAGAAGCTTGATCTGTACAAAGAAAAAACATAAAACTCCCTGCTGTGCGCACACAGTTTCAGGGAGTTTTTTCTTTACTTTTTGGTCAAAAGTTTGCTTAGACATCCAACGTCTAAATAATGCCTAGACAAATCCAACATTTAAATCTCCATCGCCTTCGCCAAAGCTAACAAATTCCAATCATCCCACCATTTTCCAAGAAGTTGCATTCCTACTGGCAGATCTTTTCCCTCTCGTTCTACTGTTCCTGCTGGAATTGAAATAGCTGGAATCATCGCCACATTAGCCGTTACCGTATAAATATCTGCCAAATACATCGCCAAAGGATCCTCACTCTTATCTCCAATTTTAAAAGCTGGAGTCGGAGAAGTCGGAGCGATAATACAATCAACTTTCCCAAAAGCCTCTTTTAATTCAGCTTTGATTAACTCTCTAACCTGTTGAGCTTTTTTGTAGTAAGCATCATAATAACCAGCCGACAAAGCATAGGTTCCCAAAATAATTCTTCGCTTCACTTCTGCTCCTAGCCCTTCCGCCCTAGATTTAGTATAAACATCTAAAAGATTCTTACTCTCTGAATTTTCTTTTTTAGACTCATTAAAACCAAAACGAATTCCATCAATCCGAGCCATATTAGAACTAACCTCAGAAGTAATCATTAAATAATAAGTTGCTAAAGAATATTTAAAATTTGGCAATTCAATTTCTACAATTTCCGCCCCCTGCTCCTTAGCCCAATCAATTCTTTTTTGAATTAATTCTTTCACATCTTTATCCAACCCCTCTTTTTCAAAAAATTCTTTCACATAACCAATCTTTTTGCCCTTTAAATCTACTTGCAAATCTTCTAATCCTCCTAGTTGTCCACTCTCTTTTATAGTTGTATTGTC
>JALSOD010000207.1 GCA_026986655.1 Caldifarciminota bacterium
AAGAGATGTAAGCATCCCCATTTATAACGGCCATTCCAAGACCACCGCCTACTGAATTTGTTGTATCCGGTACAAATTGGGCACTCAGAAATCCAGTAGCGAGAAGTATAACAATAAATTTTTTCATGACTTTCCCTCCTTTTCACATGAAAATAACTTTTTCATAAAGTTCAATGTACTCTTTTGCGGAGCTTTTCCAGGAAAAATCCCTGGTCATTGCAATTTTGACAAGTTGTGACCAGGTTTCTTGATCACGATAAATTTTTAGCGCGCGCTTAATGGCATCTATCAAATGAGCGTGTGTGTATGTTCCAAAGCTGAATCCGTATCCCTTCCTTTTACCAGGGTCTCTCTTTAGCTTTTCATAGGTAAAATCTTCGACAGTATCGGCAAGTCCACCGGTCTTTCGAACTACTGGAATTGTACCGTATCTCATGGCAATCATCTGACCGAGGCCACATGGCTCGTATCTTGATGGCATCAGGAACATGTCAGAACCTGCATAGATTCTTCTTGCAAGTACAGGGTCAAAATCTATTTTCACGGCAAACTTATCCGGGAATTTGGTACCAAAGTCAACCAGCAGATCCTGATAGACCTTATCACCTGTTCCAAGTATTACCATCTGAAGATTCAGATTTGAGAGTTCATTCATGGCATCTGCGAGAAGATCAAATCCCTTTTGAGCAGCGAGACGGGAGACTATGCCAATCAATGGAGCATCAGAATTTTCTGGAAGATCCATATCCTTTTGTAGTTGAGTTTTGTTAAGAACCTTTTTGTAATGGAAGTCACTGTAAGAATAGTTGTAGTAAATGTTTTCGTCAGTTTCAGGATTCCACACGTCATAATCGATTCCATTTAAAATGCCAAAAAGATGTTCACGCCTTTTATAGAGAACACCTTCGAGGCCATAACCGTACTCAGGAGTCTGGATTTCCTTTGCGTATGTAGGACTTACGGTGGTTATTACATCAGCAAAGACGATACCCCCTTTGAGGAAATTAATTTTTCCGTAGAACTCCAGAGCTTCCATGTTAAAGAGTGAGTCCGGTAGCATCAGATCCTTTAGAAATTTTGGATCAAACGTCCCCTGGTAAGCTAGGTTATGGATGGTTATGATGGTTTTTGAATCTGCGAGAAATGGAAAAAGATTGGTATTTTTAAGATAAACAGGAACAAGTGCGGTTTGCCAGTCATTGAGGTGAATGATTCCTGGTTTGAATTTAAGAGCTTCAAGTAATCTCATGGCAGCGACAGAGAAAAAGCCAAATCTTAATGCGTTGTCTGGATAATCGCCCTCCGGGGTACCGTAGAGATTATCACGGTTAAAGAACTGGTCGTTTTTTATATAATAGGTCGTGACCCCCTTGTACTCTTTTTTCAACACAGGTGTTTTGTAGATAACGTTATTAAATTCGACGTCGAGGACAATCCCTGTGTCTTCTGGATCGTGTTTTGAAACAAATTTGTTGTAATAGGGCATTGCAAGAATAATGTCTATCCCAAGCTTTTTTAAACTTATAGGCAGGGTGCCGGCGACATCAGCAAGACCGCCAGTTTTGGCGTATGGGTATATCTCAGACGACATGTAAAAAACTTTCATCTCTTACCCTCCCTCGGATTTTTCAATTTTAAACCATATTTTTTAAAGAATTTTAAGCCACTTACGATGTGATAATACTTATAAATTGAAAATGGATTTCTCGCACTTAGCCTCTTCCATTCATGGATAGCTTTAATTCCTGGAATATACACGACTTTCCATCCAGCTTTCCACATTCTGTAGCACACATCGGCATCTTCAAAGTATAGATAAAAATTTTTAGAGTCGAAAAACCCAATTTCCTCTATAGCGCTTCTCCTTATTATCATAGCAGCACCTGAGACCCAATCTACAGGTGTGCAACTTCCCAGCTTTATAAGATCCTTTTGCTCATAATTTTTATTAAGACTAAAGTTTTGAAAGATTTTATCAAACCCAAAAGCGCGAAATAAAGCAACCGCTAAATTTGGAAATTTCCTTGCAGATGCCTGCCTTGTACCGTCTAAGTTTAGAAGCTGGGGACCGGCTATGCCAACGTCGGGATGACTGTCCATGAATTCAACTACTTTGTCAAAAAGTCCGTCGAGTACAATTATATCAGGATTTAGTAAAAAAATAAATCTACCTTTTGAATGTTTTATCCCTAAATTCACGTTATGTGCGAATCCTTTAGGCTTTGAATTCTTAAAAATTCTTATACCCGGGTATATTTTATTTGCCAATCTGGCTGCTCTGTAAGGACGTAAATTGTCAATGAGGATAATTTCAAAAGTTACCCTCCACTCACGTTCTTTAATAG